>CAZTXR010000125.1:0-5815 GCA_964617605.1 uncultured Clostridia bacterium
GTCTCCGCGTCATTAGAATTTTACGATGGTTACGCCGTCGCCGCCTTCGTTGAAGGTTCCGAGTCTTGATTCTTTAACATGCTTGTGTTTTTTTAAAAACTGTGTAACACCCTCTCGCAGAACTCCTGTTCCCTTGCCGTGAATTACCTGCACTTCGTTTAAGTTTGACATAAAGGCATCATCCAAGTATTTATCAAGCTCCAACAAGGCCTCATCAAGATTATATCCTCTTAAATCGATGGTTGAATTAATTGATGATGTTTTTAGCTTTACCATCCTGTGAGTGTTGTTTTTTTGTTTCACTTCTTCATCGGATTTTATTTTTATTAAATCTGATTTTTTAACCTTTGTTTTAATGAGCCCTATTTGAACCATCACTGTTTGCGAATCATCAACCTCCGAAATAATAAATCCCTTTTGATTTAAGCTTTTTACAGTGACAGCATCACCGGTTTTTAAAGGACTTTCTTTGTCATATGTATCCTCTTCTTCAATGATATCACTATAAATATTTTCAGAAAGTTCCTTTGTTTTTTCATTTAATGACTGTCTTAATTCATTTACCCGCCGGTTTTGGTTCTTATCCATTTCAAGGTTTAATTTTCTTAACTCTTTGATAATTTCAGCAGCTTCTCTTTTGGCATTTTCAACAATCTTTCTTGCCTCATAATTGGCTTCATCCACTAACTTCTCGCTTTTTTCTAAAGATTTTCTTTCCTTGGATAAAAAGTCGCTGTGTTTTTTCTTGCTTTCCGAATCTAAGCGGTCGATTTCCTGCCTTTTTTCCTCCATGTAAATTCTGTTTTCTTCTATTTGCTTTAAGGCATCTTCAAATTCGATTTTTTCTGTTTCAATATTTTGTTTTGCTTTATTGATTATTTCCTCTTGAAGGCCTAATTTCTTTGATATTTCAAAGGCATTTGATTTACCCGGAACCCCTATTAAAAGCTTGTAGGTAGGACTTAGGGTTTCAACATCAAATTCAACACTTCCATTTATTGCTCCTTCTTTTGTAAGGGCATATAATTTTAGCTCCGAGTAGTGGGTAGTTGCGGCTGTTAGAATTTTTTTCTCGCGAAGGGTATCAAGTATTGCAATTGCCAAAGCCGCTCCCTCAGTAGGGTCCGTTCCGGCACCAAGCTCATCAAAGAGTACAAATGATTTATCATCAAGCTCTTTCATTATTTTCACAATATTAGTCATATGAGATGAAAATGTGCTCAAGCTTTGCTCAATAGATTGCTCATCGCCTATATCAGCATAAACCGCAGAGAATACAGATATTTCCGTACCGTATTCTGCAGGCAAATGAAGGCCTGCCATTCCCATAAGCGAGAATAAACCCAAGGTTTTTAAGGATACGGTTTTTCCTCCCGTGTTAGGTCCTGTTATTATCAAGGTTCTGAATTCATCACCAAAGCTAAGATCAATTGGCACTACCAAGTTAGGATCTATAAGCGGATGTCTGCCCTTTTTAATTCTTATATATCCCCTGTCGTTTACTTTTGGCTCAATGGCATTTATGCTTATGGCATATTTACCCTTGGCAAATATAAAATCAAGCTCTTTTAAAATATCTTGATTGTTTAGCATTTCTTCGCTTACATCACCGACCATCATGCTAAGTTCCAATAAAATACGTTCAATTTCCTTTTTTTCTTCGATTTTTAAATTAACAATATCATTGGTCATTTCTACAAGGGCCATAGGCTCAATAAAAAGTGTTGAACCCGTTGAAGATTGGTCGTGAATTATGCCCTTAACCATACTTCTGTATTCTTTTCTGACAGGAATTACATATCTGTCATTACGCATGGTTACTATTGCTTCCTGCAGATACTTCTGCATGGAAGGAGAGCTTACAAGAGAGTTGATTTTATTTTTTATGGCATTATTTTTTATTTGGATATCTCTTCTTATTCTTTTAAGCTCAGGGCTTGCATCATCGGCTATTTCTTCCTCGCTTATGATAACATCATATACTTTATCTTCAATATCCTTGTTGTTATAAATATTCTGGCATAATTCTTCCAATAGGTTATAAATTCTGTCATTGTTGTTAAGAAGAACATAATTTTTTAAGAGTCTTGCAGCCCTTAGGGTATCAGCACAGTTAATTAGCCCTCTAAGGGATATAATTCCTCCTACTGCCCCTCTTTTAACATATTCCTTTATATCAGAAATACCTCCTAAAGGAGGTGAGCCTTTTTCTATAATTATTGAAAGAGCCTGTGCTGTTTGCAATTGCTTGAATTTTACACCTGCTAGGTCAGAGGATGTATCTAATTTGTAAACCTCTGATTTCCCCATGTTAGTTTGTGCAAATTCAGCAAGCTTTTCAATTATTTTATTATATTCCAAAACTGATTTAGATTTTTGATTCATTATAATTCCTTCCTTGAATGGTATAATAAATGCATATCCTTTTATATATCTTTGCCATGAATATCCTCATGTCAGTGTGTCATTCCGAACGGTCGGTGAAGAATCTCAAAGATACTACAATATATTCTTCAAATAGTGCCCTCTTGTATACTTGTTTTCTTTTAAAATACTGTCCGTCTTAACTCCGTTTATTTCACAGTACAAGGCATCTATTACTTCCTCTGCATCATGCAATAGTTTTGTGTCTACAAAGAAATATTCTATGTTTGTTTTTACAAAATCATGAACTTTTCCAAGCAAAGAAAGGGGGAGGCTGTTATAGATGTGAGTAAGACGATTTTCTCTTTCAATATTGAAAAAAACACCCTTTCTGTCCTTTAACAAATATTTATCCCTGTATTCACATTTCTGACAATCCTGTAAATTTTTGCAGGACATAATTAATGACATAGGACAATTTTTCATAACCATCATCTGCACATATTCATGCGCAACAATTTCAGAAGCTGATGTTGTATACTTCATCATACTTTCCATATCCCTAATATTTGTTTCTAAAGAAAATGCAAAGCTGTCCGCACCTTTTTCTATTAATAATTCTGCAGAAAATGAATTGATAATATTGAAAAAGGGTCCGCAATGAATTTTAAGCTTACTCATTTCCTTAAAGAAATAAAAAGTACCAACATTGTTTACACATACACCATCAAATAATTCCTCATAGAATTTTAAATTCGATTTTATAAGCTTATAATTTGCTTCTGATACAATATTTGGAATCCACAAATATTTCTCTTTAACATTTATATTCTTTACTTCTTCCATATTTAAGTTATATGGAATATACAATCTTTGAACCTTTATGCTGTCTGCATATTTTAATTCATCAGCACTGTTGATTTTTAGACTTATTTTTGCTCTTACATCTTCTCTTTTATTTAATGTAAAAATATCATCATATTTAAAATCTGAAATTTTATTTCTATCATAATACTTGCCGCACTTTTCATAAAGCTTCTCCGTTGCATCTCTTCTTAACTGATTCAATGTGCTCTTTCTTATAAAAACACCCTCATGTTTTTCTATTGACAATTCATGCAATTCATATATTGTATTACCCAGCTTAGACAGCTGCTTTTTGATTATTTCATCGGTTACAGCATTTTTAATGCTGCTTTCACAAATTTCTTCACTTTTTACTTCAACAGTGTTTATACCGTCAGATAGCTTTAAGACAGCCTGTTGGCCGATTTTTAAGCTGATGCTCAAATTTATTTTATTTCTTCTGAATTTAGAAAATTCAAATGCTTTTTCATTTATTTCATCTTCTATTTCCTCGATATTCTCTCCCTTAACACCGGAGCTTGTTTTTGCATACATTTCATCATCTTTGGAAGGCTTCAAATATCCGTTTGTATAACCCCTGCTGAAGGTTGCCATTGCTTTTTCTTTTAAGAGGCTTGTGTCAACATTGTTGCCGCTGTGATAATTGTTTATTATTTGTCTGTAGTATTCCACCACGGATGATGTATATGCAGGCCCCTTCATCCGTCCCTCTATTTTGAATGTTTTTATTCCGGCTTCAATAAGCTCATGCACTGTATCACCTGCAATGAAATCCTTCATGCTTAAAAGTGGGATCGTATTAAGCTCTTCAATTTCCTCATTTTGCTCCTTATCAAAAAAACTGTAATTAAGTCTGCAGGGTTGTGCACATTTGCCTCGGTTTCCGCTTCTGCCTCCCAAAAAGCTTGACATATAGCATTGACCTGAATAACAAGTGCAAAGTGCTCCATGAATAAATACTTCCAAATCAGTATTTGTATTTTGAACTGTTTCTTTAAGCTCTTTAACTGATAATTCCCTTGCCATTATAATTTTCCCTATATTGAAATTCTCAAAAAACTTTACTCCATATTCATCATAAACCGCTGCTTGAGTGCTTATATTTACGGGAAAATCCGGGATATATTTATTTATGAGATACATGAAACCCAAATCTTGAACTATTAATGCATCCACATCATTTTGGTACAAAAATAAAGCATAATTCAATGCGTCTAATATCTCGTTATCCTTTAAAATTATGTTCATGGTGACATACACTTTGACACCTTTGTTGTGGGCATATTTTACTATATGCTTCATTTCTTCATTATCGAAATTTATTGAATTGTATCTTGCATTAAAAAGTTTGCCGCCTAAATATACCGAATCTGCCCCGCTGTTTACTGCTGCATAAAATGATTCTATACTTCCTGCCGGCGCTAATAATTCTATACTCATCTTTTCTCCTATTTATCAGTATTTTGAAAAAAGAACGCTCAGCGTTCTTTTTGTGTCATTTTGCTGTTTCTTCATCCAGAAGCTCTATGAGTTCCGCATTTTCCTTTTTCAGCTTGTTTATTTCCAACTGATTTTGGAAATTATCCGCTTCTTTGCGGTTCAGTTTTTCCTGAAGCAGATTTATATTATTTATGAGGCTTTCTTTATCACTGTTAATCATTAAAACCTCTTCTAAATATCTTTCCTTTTCATCATTTATCGATTCGTATTTTTCTTTTAATAAATCCTCATTATTTTTTAAATCAAGTATCGCTTTATCCTTTGAGGATATTATATTATCCTTATCATTAAGTTTATTTTGCAGCAAATTAATTTTGTTTATAAGTGATTCTATGTCTTTTTCCTTTGCTTCTACCAATAAATTCATTTTTTGTCTGTCATCGCTGAAATTATATAATTTTTGTGACTTTTCATCATTTGAGCTTTTAAGCTCCCTTAAACTTTTTTCAAGTTGCAATACTTCCTGTTCTTTTTCGTTAAGCTTTAACTGCAGTTTTGAAATTCTCCCATTCAAGCTGCTTTTAGTATTGTTCATAAAGCTTATTTCTTTTGTAAAGTTTTCTCTTTCATTGGACAGCTCATCACAGGTTTCATTTAATTCTTCATTCTTAAGCTTTAATTCATTTATGAGCATTTCACTTTTTAGCAGCTGGTCTTCCTGTTCATTGACTCTGTCCTGCAGCTTTATTATTTGTGAATTCAGATATTCCCTGTCGTTATCTCTTGCCAGTAACTTTTCCTTAAATCTTTCTTTTTCAATTATTGACTCTGCTGCTTTATTTACTGCTTCTTCCTTCTCTCTGTCAGAGGTCTCCTTTCCTTCCTTTAAAGTTTGAATCTCTTCACATATTTCTTTTTTATAATCCATAACTTCATTGGAAAGCTTCATATATTTATCAACAATAACAAAAGATGACAAAATCAGTTTGTCTATATCATTAAAGCGCTTATTTTGACTTGCTATTATATTAATTTGATCGTTTAAAATTGATTCTATTTTTCTTACATATTCGGGACTTTCATCAGTTTTTACGTTATATTTTTTATCACCAATTACTATTTCTACTTTATTCATTTTCAAATC
>CAZTXR010000126.1:0-5814 GCA_964617605.1 uncultured Clostridia bacterium
CCGGACTCTTTCATAAGAAAAAGTCCAAAGACAGTGAAGAAAATATAGGCTGTAAAGTTTTTCATTTTTCCTCCTCAGAATGACACTTTATTCATTTAAATCAATTGAACATGCCAAGGCCAGGAATGGGAACAAAAGAAATATAAACCACAAGTATCTGTAATCTTGTGCCGGCATGGTAAGAAAAACTATGATAGCATTGCATATTACAGGAATAAATAAGGCAATTCTTTTGTCCTTTTCAAGCAGCAAATATAAAAATATAATAAGCTCCAATGAAAGATAAAAACCTGTCCGCCATATTAAAGTATTGGATAAATAATTTTCATATATGGTATATCTTGCATATTCATTTATAATATCAGTAAGTTTGTTTTCTTTTCTATGTACCCCAAATTCGTCAATCATTTCCTTTTGAATAATAGTTGTATAGGCATTGTTGTAACTGTATCTGTCATGGGTAACAGACCACATTGAAACCGTAAGATTAAATTTATCCCCAAGTATTACACCGGGGTGAGCTGCAAAAGCTTCAAGGTATATTTTAACTGCATCACTCGTGCTTATTTTTGAAAGATTATTTAAAAACTTAGGTGTATTGCTTGAAATTGTGTCTGCAAAATATGGGTTGTAATACTCATGCATCTGCTCTGAAGTGCACACACTTTCAATTAATTTTCGGCTGCTTGTTTTTAAATCCCCTTGGCCTCCGCAAACATAAATAGCGCTGTAGCCTTGGTACATAGATCTTAACTTCATGCCGGAAGGATTAGGAACTGCATTTAATTGTTTTGGAACTATAATATTTACAGCAAGAAATACTGCTAAAAGAGAGGCTGTCATTATGAAATAATTTCTCTTTTGCATATTGCTATTTCTTTTTATTACAAACACAAAAGCGTATAGGAGCATAAGAATAAATGCTAAAATCCCATTGAAACGAAACAAGGATATAATCAGCATAGAGACGGCAAACTCAAGAGCATTGGTAATTTTACCGAAATAAGAATCATCAAAGCACATTTTCAACAGTATCAGCACCCCCCATAGAAGCCCTATGGTGAAGGGTATGTCCTTCCATTGGGTTACCACATTAATTCCAACAGAGGGGAGGGCGGTAATAACCATGGCGGTTAAGTAAATCATCTGCCATCTTATCCTACGGTCCAAAAGAAATTTATAAAATGCAGATGTAAGAGCGGAATAAAAAAGAATTTGAAATATTGTAATAAAAGCATAATTATCCCAAATTTTTAAAAGCAATCCTATAAACAATGTATGTCCTATGGGATGCCAAGTATTGTAGGGGATAAGGCCCTTAAGCTGGCTAACCTGATTATATGTATCATAGGACATGTTGCCGGGATTTAAGGCGTAAAAGTAAATCCATAGAATTGCTGTCTGAATCACAAATAAAGTTATGAAATGGTATTTATAATTCATTGTATTATCAGCATTTACAATATCCTTTTTTATCAAGGAGAATATTATCACTGAAAAAACCACATATATAACAACAAATATACTTAGCAACAAAAAATACCCTATATTATCTGCAATCATCCAATATCCTTTTTCTTCGTATAAAAAGGACTTTCCAAAATACAAAAAACTGATAATTAAACCGCAAATACTTGTTAATAGCCCTGTACCCGAAGATAGGCTGAACTTTTCGGTTTTATATTTTTTCAACCATATAATTGTAATAAAAGCTGTTGCCCCAATGAATATCCATAAAAATTTATCTCTTTGAATAAGCTCTAACTTCCAGTTATAATAAAAGGAAGAATAAATCAATACATTGGAATATATAATCCATAATATATATGCCATAACTCTATTTACTGTCTTTGTCATCAAATACACCTTTCTTCAACAAGGCAATTTCCTGTGCCATCCTGATAGATTGCTTTTTGGATTCAGAAGTTGAAAATGATAGTTTTATAATATTATTTACAAGAATTCCTATGGCAATAAAAAAAATTGCATTGATGGGCTCCTTTATACCTAAGATAAAAGCAATTTTATCTATTAAATTAGGGAAAATTGCCAATAAAATAATAATTAAAAAGGTTAAAAGCCAAGGCATAGAGAACTTTACAAAATATTTTTGCTTTCTTATTTTTTCAAAGAGATAAAATATAATGCCTACAGATAAAGAGATAATCCATATTTTCGTCAATAAATTCATAAGACACCTCACTTTTTGTTTATAAACTTTTGAAATAATCAACAATGATAGAAAAACCGACCTTAAACATATAATATACAGACTGCAAGTTATCAATAGAGGAGGAGCCATTTGCTCTGGCCTGCATGGTAACAGGCACTTCAATAATTTTAAATTTTTTTCTCATGCAAAAGGCAATGGTTTCCGGTTCCGGATAATCGTATGGATAATATTCGCTGAAAGCTGTTATTAACTTTTTATTTACCATTCTAAATCCTGATGTAACATCTTTCACTTCCTGTTTATGAAGTATTTTAATAAAATTGGACAAAACCCTTATACCCATTCTCCTTAGAGCCGTAGATTGGAACCCGCCCTTATCCAAATATCTGGAACCTATAACCATGTCGCTTCCACTTTCAATCATTTCTTTATACATTCCTTCAAGATATTTCGCTTCATGCTGTCCGTCCCCGTCAAATTGCACCGCTATATCATAGCCATTTTCCAAGGCATATATGTACCCTGTCTGAACACATGCCCCTATGCCCAGGTTTACAGGCAAATTTACCACATTCAAATTATTTTCAAGGCACAAGGATATAGTATCATCAGTTGAACCGTCATTAATAATTACATAGTCAAAAGACGGTGCATTCATCCTTAGATCATTAACAACATTAATAATACTATTTTGTTCATTGTATGCCGGTATTATAACAATTTTTTTCATATGTATGCCTTTTTAAATTTTTCACCAAGATATAAATTTGTGTAAATATAGTATTTCAATATACTTCCAAGAATATGCCCTTTTTAAGATACTGGTAATAATTATATTCTACAAATGTAGAGTATAATTATACTACATTCGTGGAGCATACTTGTCAAGTTTATTATATCCAATTATCAAAATCTTACAAAAAAGCAGAGTAATGGAAGACTGAAAATTCCCTAACTCTGCTTTTTATCCTATTTAATTGGGCGGTTCCCTTAAGATTGTTAATCGTTGTATTTGCTTAATTTAGCTATTTCAATGCGGTTAAGAGCTCTTCTTAAGGCTAATTGCGCTTGAATAATATCCTTGCCCTTGTCTCTTTGGATAATTTCTTCGGCATGTTTTTTTGCTGTAAATGCTCTTTCAAGATCTATTTCCTCAGGCCACTCTGCCGCATTGGTTACCACTATAGTACTGTATTTGCCTACATTTATATAGCCGTCCACAACTGCTGCAACCCTTTCTTTATTATCTTTGAATATTCGGATTTTCCCGGTCTTAAGCGGTGTAATTATGGGCAATCTGTTTTTTAATACAGCCATTTCCCCTTTAATGGCATTTACAATTACCATTTCTACATCATCTGTGAAAAAACATCTTTCCGGAGTTACAATGGTTAAATTAAAGAGACCCATAACTACGCCCCCATCTCCCTTGCATTTTCAAGAACATCCTCAATGCTTCCCGCCATAAAAAATGCTGTTTCCGGTATTTTGTCGTGCTTTCCGTCAAGTATTTCCTTAAAGCCCCTCACTGTTTCCCTAATTGCTACATATTTTCCCTTAACTCCCGTAAATCCTTCAGCTACATTAAATGGTTGCGATAAAAATCTTTGTACTTTACGTGCTCTGTTTACAGTCAGTTTATCTTCTGCTGATAATTCATCCATCCCTAAAATAGATATTATATCCTGCAAATCTTTATATTTTTGAAGTATTTCCTGCACCCTTCTGGCCACCTGGTAATGCTCTTCCCCTACAATATTAGGATCTAATATTCTTGAAGTCGAGTCCAAGGGATCAACTGCAGGATATATTCCCAATTCAGATATACTTCTTGACAGTACGGTTGTAGCATCCAAATGGGCAAAGGTGGTTGCCGGTGCCGGGTCTGTCAAGTCATCAGCGGGTACGTAAACTGCCTGAACTGAAGTTATGGAGCCCTTCTTGGTTGATGTAATTCTTTCTTGAAGCTGACCCATTTCCGTTGCCAAAGTAGGCTGGTATCCCACGGCACTTGGCATCCTTCCTAAAAGGGCGGATACTTCTGAGCCTGCTTGAGTAAATCTGAATATATTATCTATAAACAACAGAACATCCTGACCTTGTTCATCCCTGAAATATTCAGCCATGGTCAGTCCTGTCAATGCAACTCTCATTCTCGCTCCGGGAGGCTCATTCATTTGTCCGAAAACCAAGGCTGTTTTGTCAATAACACCGGACTCAATCATTTCATAGTATAAATCATTTCCTTCCCTTGACCTTTCACCCACACCGGCAAAAACAGACAAGCCCCCGTGTTGAATGGCTATGTTATTTATAAGTTCCTGAATAAGAACTGTTTTTCCAACCCCTGCTCCGCCGAACAGGCCTATTTTGCCGCCCTTTGTATAGGGAGCTATTAAATCCACAACCTTTATACCTGTTTCCAAAATCTCATTAGATGTATCCTGATCCATGAAAGTGGGTGCCGGCCTGTGTATTGATGCAAGAATTTCTGTTTTAACCTGTTCTTTGCCGTCTATATTTTGGCCTAAGACATTAAAGAGTCTCCCTAAGGTTTCCTTGCCCACAGGCACTTTAATGGGATCTCCTGTATCTAAGCAATCCATTCCTCTTACTAAGCCGTCTGTTGAGCTCATGGAAACACATCTTACCATATTTTCGCCCATATGTTGAGCTACCTCAACAACTATTCTTTCATCCTTGTTAATTATTTCAATAGCATTTAATAAATTAGGTATATTTTCCGCAAATTGAATATCAACAATAGGACCAATAACCTGAACAATTTTACCTATATTTTCACTCATAACTACCTCTCATATATTAAGAACCCAGGGAACCTGAGACAATTTCAGTAATTTCTGTTGTAATGGCAGTTTGTCTCGCTCTGTTGTAAGTAATTTTCAGTTCCTCAATCATTTCCTTAGCATTTTCTGTTGCTATCCCCATTGAATTTGTTCTTGCAGCTTGCTCTGAACATGAAGCTTCAACTAAAGCCCCGTAAATACTGGCTGCCACATATTTGGGGATCAAATAATCTAAAACCACCTCCGGCGAAGGCTCAAATTCAATATATTTTTTTTCGGGAGGGGTGTCTGCATCCTTATGTTCAACAGGTAACAACCTTATAATTTCAGGCTCCTGATGCATATTGTTTATAAATTTGGTAAAAGCGACTTTTATTTCGTCAACCCAATTATTTTCATACAAATCCAAGGCTCTTGAAGCTATTGTTTCTGCATCCTTGAAATCCGGTTCCTCCGTGATTCCTATATATTTTTCTTCAATTTTATGTTTTCCCTTTTGAAAATAATCTATAGCCTTGGAGCCTATCAAAATCAAATTAGCCCTATTTCCGGTTTTTCTTATTTCCTCTTCCACCAGCCTTGCAATATTATTGTTATAGCCGCCCGCAAGCCCTCTGTCATCAGATATTATAATGTATAAAGAACTGTGAACTTGTCTTTCGTTTAATAAGGGATGATTTAATTTATTTATAGCCTGATAGGTTTCCTGAAAATTTCTATGAATGGTAGAATAATAGGGTCTTGTTTTTATTAATCTTTCTCGTGCCTTAACTAATTTAGCCGAGGATACCAACTCCATGGCACTTGTTATTTTCATGGTGCCATATATACTTC
>CAZTXR010000127.1:0-5750 GCA_964617605.1 uncultured Clostridia bacterium
AAATATTATCTGTTTTACTTAATATATATCCTTGTACAGAAAAATTTATGACTACTATAATCATATATCCTGATAAAATTAAAAGTGTAGCTTTCTTAATTGCCTTATATAAAAGCTTGGCATTTATAAGCTTGTTCATATTGTTGGTTAAAATAACCGCTATCATTATAACTGTCATAATATCAGTGAAATTGTATACAAACTTAGTTGTAATACCTATGGTGTAATTAAGAGAGGCTTGAAAAAACTGCAATAAACTTAACTTTCCGAATGTTAACATTGCTGCCATAAACACAGCATTAACTTCTTCCGTAATTGTTTTAAAATCTGCAAAATCATTTTTCAGCATATTTTTTATGCTTAGTACATCCTTAAGGATAATCGTAAAGATAAGAAGAACAGAGAATAATACCACAATGTCCGAAACGCTCTTGTTCTTGGATTCATCCGTAAAATAATTGATAATTGTAAGAACAATGCAGATTACGAACACATTTATGCCTGTTTTTAAAATATCCTTAAAATAGCTTTGCTCGCTTTCAAACACATAATATATGTAGTCCTTAAGACTTATACCCAAATTGCCTGTAAAAGCATTTCTTATTAAGTCTCTTATTCTTATATTATTTTCCCTGAAATATGCACTTTTTTGATTTATATAATCATCAATTTCTTGTGTGGGTATTTCATCCATTGCATCAGCAATCGTAGAAGCCCTGCATGTTAGGGTAAATATGCAGGTAATCAAAATAATTAATAATATTATTTTTTTCATTTCATCACCCGTTTACTAAAAGTAAAATTTGATCCAAGAAAATTTTTATAATATCAACAGAATATATTAGAATTATAAGCTTTCCTGCAATTTCAACCTTTTTCCCTATAGATTCATAATCTAAATCCTTGCATAAGAGAGATATAAAGTCACAAATATAGGCAATTCCGACAATTTTTAATATAGTATTGAAATACTCTGTTTTTATATCATATCTTGAAAATAAAATAATTATATCTTCCAGGTAAATTTTTAGCTCATTAAAGAGCATAAATATCACAAGGATACCGAAAATAACCGTCATATACACTTTGAATTCAGAATTAAATTTAGATAAGGTTATACCCAAAATTAATGTTATTACAGCTATAAAAATGATTTTCGCAAGCAACATATTTATCCCTCATCAATATAAGTTAAATACAGACCTTACCTCCGTAAACAAATCATTCATCATGCCTATAATTAAAGCCATCACTACAATTACTCCCGCCAGGGTTACAAACATGGCTTGTTCATCTCTTCCCGTTTTAGTTAAGATTTGATTAAATACAGCAACAACTATTCCTATTGCCCCTACCTTAAAAATTAAATCTATATCCATATTGCCTCCTAGATCATAATGATTGCTGCTAAACATCCTGCAAGAAATGAGATTCTGTTGTTAAATGTTTTTTTCTCATTATGTTTAATGATAAAATCATTCATATACCTTTCCATTTCTTCTTCTGTAAGTTTAAGTTTTTTGTCCAGCATATCCGAAAAAGTATATCCGTAATAATCAATTATATCTGCAAAATATGTATTGAATTCAATATTGGTTGACAGAAATTTATTTATGTAAACCAAATATTCTTTTGAATCCTTTTTTTCTCCTAAAAAGCCAATCATTGCTTTTACCACAATTTCTGAGTCTTTACTTTTAAAAGAATATTTTTCATGTATTTCTTCAATAGACATTTTCATTTGACAGGAGTATAGTCTTAAATATTGTATGAAGTTAATTAATTCTTTCATCTTTTGAATTTTTTCGTCACCATCATCATTTATAGATTTGAAAATATATTTTACGGATATAACAGTTCCGCTAAATAAAAATGTTTTAATCCATATCATTACTTACCACCCTATTCTTTTGAAAATCAAAAACTTCGTTTACCCGCAACGGTTTTTTGTTAAGAATAATTGCTCTTTCAAAGAAATTATTTTCGATTATATTTTTTAGGTATATATTTCTTCTAATATCTTCCAAATTAAATCCATGGGCTGTTGCTATAATTTTTACTCCGCTTTTCAGAGCATATTGTATAATTTCGAAATCATCTATAGAACCTAATTCATCTGAAATAATAACCCTTGGCGAAAGTGCCCTGATACTCATAAAGAACCCGTCCCTTTTTTTGCAATAGGACAAAACGTCTGTCCTTCTGCCTATGTTCATTTGTGGGCTTCCATTGTAAACAGCACTTATTTCTCCCCTTTCATCAATAATTGTTACATCACATCCCTCAAAATATGGAGCCTTAATACCATTGCTCAAGTTTTTAGCCATATCTCTTATAAGTGTTGTTTTACCGGATAAAGGCGGTCCAACAACCAAGGAGTTGTATATGTTTTTATCAGGAGTAATTAAATACTTTAATATTCTTTCACAGCAGCCCGGAAATTCCTTGGCAATTCTAATATTAAGGGATGTTATATTTTTAAAACCTTTTAAATTACCACTCTTATATATACAATCACCGCTAATTCCTACCCTGTGTCCTCCCTCTATTGTTATATAACCTTCATTGATTTCATTTTCAAATGCGTGTATTGAATTTTTGGTTAAGTTGCTTAAAATTTCATCAATATCTTTTCTTGAAATCAGGATATTTTCATCTAAAAAAATATTTGCTTTTGTTGTTTTAATCAATATTGGACTGCCTATTCTCAGCCTTATTTCTACGGCTTCATATAATGATGTATTTGATCCGGAAACTGCATCCCTCACTTTTGTATTCAATTGCCTTATTAAGTTCAACATATACTCACCTTGTCCCCTTAATCTATAATATTATCTTTTTATAAATTTATGCCAAAATTTAAAAGCAGCAAGGGAAGAGCGGAGTAAAAAAAAACACTGTTACGCCTGGTAACAGTGTTTTTTTTTATTATTTTCCTGAGGCTGCTGATTCTCCTGCAATTTTACCGAACACGGTTATATCTGCCAGTGCATTTCCTCCAAGACGGTTGCTGCCGTGGATTCCGCCTGTCACTTCTCCTGCTGCATAGAGGCCTTTTATTACTTGGTCATTTACATCCATAACTTGTGCATTTTCATTAATTTTTACTCCACCCATTGTATGGTGAACTGTTGGCACTCTTGCACCTGCATAGAAGGGTGCAGTGTCTATTTTATTTGCAAATAAGGTCCTGCCAAATTCATCTTTTATAGTTCCTTCTACTGCTTCATTGAAAGTTTCTATGGATTTTACAAAATTATCAACATCCACACCTATAAGTTTTGCTAATTCTTCAAGGGTATCAGCCTTGTAAGCCCTGCCTGCTTCAACTAAGCTATCTATGCTTTCGTTAAAGTTGTTTAAGGTATCCCCTGTAGCATATGAATGCTTATCTACAATTACCCACATATATGAATCTGTTTGTTGCATTAATGCTTTTGTCATAACATCTCTTCTGGCACCTTCATCAACAAATCTTTTTCCTTCTTTGTTGACAAACAATCTGTCTTGAACTCCTTGTTCAATGTTGCCGCTCAGGCTGCCTGTATCAGGATCCCCCATTGGTAACAACTGTATATTTTCCATTCCGACTAATGATGCCTTTATTTTTTCTGACATAATTATTCCGTCGCCGGTTGCTCCGGTATGATTTGTTGTTTTAGTATCCTTTAGGGATGGCCATAGGCTGTTGTACTGCTCACGCATATCAACATTTGCTCCGAAACCGCCTGTTGCAAGAATAACTCCCTTATTTGCATGCAGTGTAACTTTCGCACCTTTAGATTCAGCATTAATACCCGTAACGCTTCCATTTTCAACTATGAAATCTAAAGCTTTTGTATCAACCATCACTTCTATTTCTGAACTATTTTTGTTTATATAGTTCATATAAGTTTCAATAAATCCGGTTCCTAATGGTTTTACAGGTTTATGTGCTCGAGACCACAAGCCCCCTAAAACGGTAAATATATAATCATCTCTAAACTCCATACCAAAACTTTCTAACCATTGCAAAGCAGGTAAAGAGTTTTCTGTAAGTGTGCTTATTAAATTGGTATAACCCAATTTATCTCCCCCATCATAAGTTTGCAACTTATGCAATGTGGGTGAATCAAATAATTGTGTTTTGCCGGAATCTAAATATTCCTGCCATTCCTTTTTCAGTGTTTCCTGCCATTGCTTAACTGCCGGATCCGCTTGTTCAGCATTGATTATTCCTTCAACAGTTTCCTTTTCCAAATCAGTCATTGTCAGTGTTTTTTGTCTTTCAGGATCAGCAGCATTATATGCGGAGCCTGATATCATGGTGTTGCCCCCTACTTGCGGCATCTTTTCAACCAAGATAACGGATGCACCATTTTGATGAGCAGATACTGCAGCGGCAAGACCTGCACCGCCGGCACCTATAACTATTACGTCAACAGTTTTATCAATATCTTCAGTTTTTATATTTTCTCCCACAGTTTTAGCTTTTAAAGCATTTATATCTGCACCTGACTTTTCCAGGGCGGCTGTAAGAGCAGCCATAATACCGGTGCTTGAATATGTAGCTCCGGAAACCAAGTCTACACCTAAAGATGAGTTATCTTTTACAAGTGCGGTGATTTTTTCCACTGCCTTATCACCAAGACCCGGTGTTTCCGAATGTTCCACATCTATATCAGTTATTTCTGTTTCAGAAACTGTCACCTTGACTTTTATCTTACCATGAAATCCATCTGCTTCACCTTCGTATGTTCCAGGTGTGAAAATTCCATCAACCTTGTTTTCATCATTAGGTTTTTCTTCTGTTTTAGGTGCACAAGCAGCCATTGATAAAATCATTGAAAAAACTAAAATGATACTTAATACCTTTTTAAAATTCATTATTCTCCTCCTGCTAATTTTAATGTCAATGAATGTATTCATTGAATGCATTCATTGTATATGTTATTATAGAATATTGTTTTTATATTATCAAGCATTATTTTCTATCTTTTGATAAATTTATTTTTTTATTCAGAATTTTATGTTATAATATAAAAAATTAACAAATTTGAGGAAAATAATGAATAGTCGTGCAATTCAAGCCCAAAAAACAAAAGAAAAAATATATAAAGTCAGTATAAAACTTTTTATCAGCAAAGGCATTGATAATGTAAGCATACAGGATATAGCTAAATCAGCCGGTGTGTCTGTTGGCTCCTTTTACAACTATTATCAATCTAAATTAGATGTATTATATCAAAACTATAAAAATGCCGATAAAGTTTTTACGGATTTTGTAGGTACCGGTGTGAAGGGGGAAAAGACAAAAGAAAAAATTAAAAATTACATGCTTTTTTATATAGATTTCGTTATAAGTGAACCCTTCGAATTTACAAAGCTGCTATATAATAACAATAATACCCTTTTTCTTAAAAAAGGCAGATCCATGCAAACTCTTCTAATGCCTATTATAGATGAAGGGATAAAGAACAAAGAGCTTATAATTGATATGAGCACTGAAGAAATAATAGATTATCTGTTTATGTCAATGAGGGGACTTATTTTCCATTGGTGCTTACATAACGGAAATTTTGACCTTCATACAAGTGCAGATAAATATCTTGATTTAATTATTAAATCCATAATAAATTGAAAAGATTTTAAATGTGTTTTTAAAAATATTTAAAAATAAAAATAAAAATTATTTAGAAATAATTTAAAAAAGTGTTTACAAATATATAATCCATGTTATAATAGGCATGTAAATATCTTCAGGGCAGGGT
>CAZTXR010000128.1:0-5747 GCA_964617605.1 uncultured Clostridia bacterium
ATATAATTATTCTTCATTTGTTGATATTTATCATTCATATGTTCATTTTGTTCTCTTAAACCCTGTTGGCTTTCTTGTTTTTGCTGAAGCTCCCAGTTTTGCATCTGTTTTTTAATATCTTTGTTTTTATGTGACATAATATCATCCTTTCATATAAAGTTTAATGATATTATTTGTTTTTTTGCCTTATTTATTAAGTGCATATATGTAAATAATACTATAAATTACATCAATGATGATCCGCTGCACTAAATAGATTTACATAATGAAATTAAAGGTTTACAGAAATTGATTTCTGTAAACTTAATATACAAATAATTACAATATATGCTATAAATCTGCATGATTTTTGTTGAATATTTTAAATTTAGAAAAATCAATCTCCATGATAAAAATGCTTAAAATCATGAGCACAGCACCAATGTAGGACTGAAAGGTCAGTACTTCATTAGCAAGTACAAAGGCAACAATTCCTGAAAAAACAGTTTCTAACGAAAATATTATTCCTACATGAGATGCTTCCGTATATTGTTGGGCTACACACTGTACAATGAAAGCTGCTCCCGTGCAAAAAATCGCTAAAAACAATACAGGACCCCAATATTTAGGCTGTGAAGGTAAATGGGGAGTTTCAAATATAAGGGCTAATATAAAGGTGAAGACGCCTGTTGTACCAAGCTGCAAAACACCTAAATGAAATGGGTCTACATCCTCATAAGTTACTGCCTTTTCAGTAACCAGCAAATGTATTGCATAAGCCGCTGCACACACTATGCATAAAAGGTCTCCCAATAAATTATCGTAGTTAATTGTAAAATCATCTTTTAATGTTAAAAGTGCTATACCTAAAAAACTCATTAGAATTACAAAGGTCTGCTTTTTACCGGGCAGTTTCTTGTAAATTATTGACGATAATATAGGAGTAAAAATTACGGTAAGGCCGCACAAAAAACCTACATTGGACAATGTTGTGAATAGGGTGCCAAAGGTTGCGCCTATGTAAACCAACACCAATACAAGTCCAAGCAAGAGGCTGAATTTAAATGTACGTTTTGAAATCTTCTTTAATTTTGGAAAGGCAAGCATCGAGGCAACAACAAATGCTATTAAAAATCTGTTTGAATTCAAGGTAAAGGGGCCCATATCCTCTAAACTTAAATCAGTTAAGTAATATGAAATACCCCATCCAAATGTTACCAGCAACAATGATAAATCTGCTTTTAATTTTGTCATAGCACTCTCTCCTATATAACTCATACTATATTCTAATACATTAGTATAAATTATGCAATAGTTTGACCGCTGCGCAGCTTTGCTCTCATTGTATTAATTATTTTATCCATTTCTTCCAATTCTTTTAAAACCTGTTTTTCACCGGGGTCTGTTTCAATAACCTTGTGGATACCGCCATTTTTTATAACTATTCTTTTATCTGCCATAAGGGCTAAGCTCGGATCATGGGTTGCCATAAGAACTATCTTTTCTTCGTTAACCAATAAATTCAAGGCTCTTTTTCTGTCTATTCCGGCATTTTCAATTTCATCTATCAAAACTATTGGCGATGTGCTTAGTATAGCTGTATCTGCAATCATTAAAGCTCTTGATTGGCCTCCGCTTAAGCCTGTTACGGGAGTATCCGGATTAAATTTTTCACCTGCTAACTCGTTGGCTGCTTCCACTATTTTCAATACTACTTCCTGCTCATTTTCAACCATCCTGCTCTTTGCGTGAAGCTCTAAGAATTCTTTTACGGTAAGATCCATAATAAAATTCATATTTTGAGAAAGCTGTGCCACAAGCTTGTTGCTGGTGGAAAATCTTATGCTGTAATCAGGTTTTTCACCATTTATTAAAATTACCCTTCCCGTTGGTGTATCACCGTTTGCTGCCCATTCTATATCAGCTAAAAGCCTGCTTTTTCCGGAGCCTGTAGGCCCTACTATTGAAATAATTTCACTTTTATTTATGGTCAATGAATCAAAATTTTCTTTGTTTCCATGTTTATCTTTACCGGCTAAAATTGTTATGGAGTCTACAATGTCTTTTTCTAAACCCAAAAACTGAAGCATTTGATTTATATAAGCTTCCAAGTCTGCCTTTATTTTAGGAATATCTATTGCCCACTCTTCAATTTCTTCTTCCGTAAAATGATTTAAATATTCAATAAAGGTGGAATCTTTGAATTTTTCCACTTCCAATTTGTTGTTTTCAAAGAAAGACAATACAAAAGGATATTGATTTTCCAAATCCTTGATTTTTTTCATTTCCAATTCTTTTATGCTAATCATTGTCTTCTCCTATTTTCATCTTCCTGACATTACCCATCTGATACTCTTCGCCTATTCTCGTTTCCCCCAAGCAGTAGGAACACAGGGCAGAAGGCATGGGATATTTCAGTTGGCTTCCTTTAACAGTTTCTATATTTAAATTTCTGTCATAAATCAAGGTGCTAAGCTCAAATGCTCCCTGGCCCGTAAGCCCGTTTACAGACATAATTATGGCTTGCGGATTTACGGAATTAACCCTTGATGCAAACACTTCTCTTTCCGCCTGAGATACAATGTCCCCTTTTGTTATTACTACTATATCAGCAGTTTTAAGCATTGGTCCGATTTTTTTCGGTGTGTTTATTCCGCTTAAATTATCTATAACACATACAGCCTTAATATTCTTAATATAAGGAGAACATCTGTTACATAATCCCGCACTTTCAGTTATCAATAAATCTAAACCTTCCTTTTTACCCCATCTTACAACCTCTTCAATATTGCTGGCGAAAAAGTGATCCGGGCACAAGGAACCTGAAAGCCCTTTTTTGACAGGGATTCCTGCCTTTTCATACAATAGGTCATCATCCGTATAAAGGCAGTCAAATTTAACCACCCCTGCATTTATACCTCTATTCTTGATTGCTTCAATTGTTTTTAAAATAATTGATGTTTTTCCCGAAGAAGGAGGTCCTGATATTATTACTAAATTCATATACCCTTATTCCCCTTTCAGCCTTTCGTTGAATATATTTTCACATTTCTTTATTAAGTCTGAAATATCATTATCCTTTATAAAATCCCAGCCTAACCACATATATTTATTTTCTTGAGGTATCTTATTGTCAACCTCCGGATTCACACTTGGCATTTTACCATTATGGGATAAAATTTCTCCTGCTTCCTTGGAAGCAAAAAAATCAACTATCGGCTTAGTCTTATTTTTTGTTTCTTTCTTGCTCAGCATAAAGATAGGGCTTATTATGGCTCCGTCCTTGGGCCAAACCAATTCCATGGGGCTTCCTTCCCTTACCATCCATGTAAAGAAATACGGCATAATGGTAATGGCAGGCCTCTCTCTTTTCATATGAGATTTAACCATTTCTGAGGGATGCATATTTTTTAGAAATATTCCGGCTAATTTTCTGATACCCTCTTCACCGTATAATTTAAATATATTTAAGAGCAAGGCATTGAATAAATCAAAGTCGCTAATCGGAAGGCTCACCTTATTTTCATAATCACCTGACATCAATTCTTCCCAGCTTTGAGGAATTTTCCTGCCCTCTAATTCATCCTTGTTTACAAGAAAAACAGCCGGAACTATGCCAACCATTGAATATTGGTTGTTAGGGTCTTTTAACTTATAACCCGCAAAATCTTCATTGTATTCTTGAATTCCAGTTATATCTTCAAAAAGATTTTCGGATTTATACTTGCCTAAAAGATTTTTATCAAAAAACAAATCAAAACCTGCCGAAATGAACAAATCCGGAACCTTTTCAGAATTTTTTAAATCTTCCTTTATCCAATCAATTCCAACAGATGCTGCTTTTAATTCATAATTTAAATTGAAATCAAATTCTTGTTCGCTTATCCATTTTTCAAAAGCTTCCAGCAAAGGGGTCTTTACCGGACAAGGGAGCACTCCTGTTATTTTAACAGTGTCCTTGTGTTTATTTTGATTTAAAATATATTCATTCTGTTCAATTTTTTCAGTTAATTGAGAAATAAAGGCATCAATATTTATTTTCTTTGATTTCAATGCGTTTTCCAATGAAATATTGCTGCCAAAAAGTTTTCTTAAATTATCGTCCTTTAAATTCTCAAATCCCTGAGATATTAAAAGTTCTAATGCTTCTTTATGTTTTTCGGTAATGCTGTATAGTGTATCTTTAATATTTATATTTTTATCCATGGTTTCTCCTTTTATGCTGACACATTTTATTATGATATATTTTAACACAGTATGTATTAAAAACATTGTAACATTTGTTACATAGTTATATTCTGACTAATAGGGTCCTATTTAAAAAATAGGACAGTTTAGCACCACTGTCCCGCCTTTTAACTTTATCTCATATTTTATAGGATTAGATTTCACCGCTTCGCGTTAAATCATAACAATGGCACTACAGTGGCAATTACTTGCATCAATGACATCTCTTGTAATCTTCATTCACCCATTTGAATAATTCCATAGGTATATCTAGGTCTGATACTTGTGTAATGGTTCTGAATCCTGCATTGCCATTTACTTCACATACCGTATAAGAATCTTCTGTAATAAGCAAATCTATTCCGCAAAAATCAAGACCTAAGGCTTTAGCGGCATTCAATGAAATTTCTTCGATTTTATTGTTTAATTCGTATTTTTCAGCTCTTCCCCCCAAGGAAAAATTAGACTTAAAACTAGTATCGGAAATTCTTTTAACGCATCCAAGCACCTTATTTCCCAATACGTAGGCTCGAATATCTTTTCCAAAACTATTCTCAATGAATTCCTGGCAAAAATAAATATCATTTATTTCATTATAAGCATTGTTATAATCATCCTCATTTTCAATAAGGTAAACCCCTATACCCTGTGAGCCGTCAACTTTCTTCATTACAAATTTCTTATTGTCAAAATAATTATGGGTTAACTCATAATCTTTTCCTTTAGCAAACATAAATTTAGGGGTATTTACATTGTTTTTAACCAACAACTGTGATGTTACAGCCTTATTTTGTGAATCCGCCATAGACTGTGTAGAATTAACCACCCAAATACCCAAATTTTCAAGCTGCTTGCTGACGGCATAATTGTAACCCCTCATTATTACAAAATCAGGAGTACTAAGTTTTTTACCCTTATAAATAAATTCAGTCTTTCTATCATTTAAAATTATCAAATCATCACTAAAAATAATATCTATAAAAATAGCGCTTTTTAATGCACTTTCTTTCATCCAGTCAAATGCATTGTTTCCGAACTTATTATTTATAGTTGATTTAGGATAAATCATCCATCCGTAAATAGGTATGGAGACGCACCTCCTTCTTTAGCGAAAGTATTATATCTTTATGCTAATTCTGCCGTTCCTGCATTTAATGCATAATAACGTCCTTTTTGAGCCATTAATTCATCATGGTCTCCCCGCTCAATAATTCTTCCTTGCTCAAGTACCATTATAGCATTGGAATCACGCACTGTAGATAACCTGTGAGCAATAACAAATGTTGTTCTTCCATCCATCAACTTGTCCATACCTTCGGATATAAGCTTTTCTGTTCTTGTATCTATGGAAGATGTAGCTTCATCAAGTATCAGTATGGCAGGATCTGCTATAGCTGCCCTTGCAATTGAAAGAAGCTGACGCTCACCTTGGGATAAATTTTGCCCGTCTGTTATTAACATAGTATTGTATCCCTCAGGCAGGTGTTTTATAAAATAATGAGCATTTGCAAGCTTAGCTGCCTCTTTTACCTCTTCATCAG
>CAZTXR010000129.1:0-5744 GCA_964617605.1 uncultured Clostridia bacterium
TATCTCGACATGTTTTTTTCTTTGTGGTAAAATAATTTATATTATGAGGAACTTAGGAGAATACAATGAAAACACTTTACAAAGGTAAAACAAAAGATGTTCTTATGAATGAAGATGATGGTTCTGTTTATTTGTTCTATAAAGATGATGCTACAGGAGAAAACGGAGTGTTTGACCCGGGCTCTAACACTGTAGGCGGCAGTGTGGAAGGAAAGGGAAATATCGGACTTAAGATTTCTAAATACTTTTTAGAACTTATGGAAGAAAAGGGTATACCTACACATTATCTTGGAGCCGATATTGATAAAAACTTGATGAAGGTTAGAAATTTGACTGTTCCCAAATTAGAATTTGTTTTAAGATATTTTACTGCAGGAAGTATGTGCCGCAGATTTACCTTAGAAGAAGGATTAGCCTTTAATCCCCCATATACAGAGGTTACATTGAAAGATGATGACCAGGGAGACCCTTTGATCAGTGAGAGATTATGTATTATGAAAGGCCTTTTGGCGGAGGGGCAGTATGATGAGGCACTTGGAATTTTAGTTAAAGTCGGTGAGCTTTTAAAAGTTGAACTTGCAAAGTTAGACCTTACTTTAATTGATTTTAAAATTGAAATTGGATATGATGAAAATGGTAAAATGTATGTGGTAGATGAAATAACCCCTGATATTTGGCGTGTTCGTGACAAAAAAGGAAACGTTCCAAACCAAATTGAATGCGGTAAGATAATTTTGGATAAAATAACAAAATAAATTATGCGGCATATGCCGCATTTTTTGTTAAAGTGGTGATGGAAATATGTATGGGCTTTGTAAAAAGGTTCTTTGGGGAGTTGGAAGGAATACTGGCGAAAATTTAGTGAGGTTAAAAATTAATAAAACATATATAACATCAAAAGGGATTGATTAAATTGGAGGAATTATGGGAAAGGATGTAATTATTGCTTGTGATTTTGGAAGCAAAGAAGAAGTTATAAATTTTTTGTCTAAATTTACGGAAGAAAAAACATATGTAAAAATCGGTATGGAATTATTTTATGGAGAAGGACCGGAAATTATAAAACTAATTAAATCAATGGGACATAAAATATTTTTAGACCTTAAGCTGCATGATATTCCCAATACTGTTAAAAAGGCTATGAAAGTTTTATCAAATTACAATATTGACATGATAAACCTGCATGCAGCCGGAACAGTTGCCATGATGGAAGCCGCTATCGAAGGACTGACTAAAGAAGACGGCAGAAGACCGATACTGATAGCAGTAACACAGCTTACATCTACAGATGAGCAAAGAATGCACAATGAAATTTTAATTGAAAAGCCAATGGAAGAAGTGGTTATGCATTATGCAAAATCTGCACAGTCTGCAGGCCTTGATGGTGTTGTTTGCTCGCCCCTTGAAGCAGGAAAAGTTCATGATGTATGCGGGAAAGAATTTTTAACAGTGACACCGGGAGTAAGATTTGATGATGGAAATACAGGAGACCAGGTTAGAGTTGCCAGTCCTTCAAAAGCTAAGGAATTAGGTTCTGATTATATTGTGGTAGGAAGACCAATAACCGAAGCAAAAGACCCGCTTGAAGCATACAGAAGATGTGTCAGAGAATTTGTGGGATAAAAGTACCGGGAGTTAAAATGAATAATATTAAGAAGTTTTTTTATGACATAGTATATTTAACCGTAGGATGCCTTATAACTGCTTTTTCGGTAAATTTTATACTTAAACCCAATGGTCTAATTACCAGTGGAATAACAGGATTAGCCATAATATTGGAGAAATATTTATTAATTAACTATTCTTATATATACTATATTGCTACATTTATAATTTTGATTGCTACATTTATATTGATGGGTAAAAAGGAAATTATGAAAATTATTTTTCTTTCTGTTTTGTACCCTACCGTTCTCTTATTAATGCAAGGAATTGATTTTAAATTTGTAGAAAATGACCTTTTGCTTGCTTCAATTTATTTTTCTTTGTTTTATGGCATAGGGGTAGGCATGATTCTTCGTAAAGGTTTTTCCTTTGGAGGAACTGATACTGTTGCAAGAATATTGAATAAAAAGCTTTTTCCGTCAATCAATATAAGTTACCTGATGCTGATTTTGGATGGTTTTGTAATAATAACCGCAGCCTTTGCATTCGGAAGAAACATTGCTTTATATTCAATTATAAGTCAACTGATATTTACTAAGGTTTGTGACTATATAATGTTTGGTTTTGGCACTAAACTGTACAAGCTTGAAATAATCAGCAATAAATATGAAGAAATAAGTAATTATATTATGCATGAATTAGGAAGAGGTGTAACTCTTTTTAAAGTAAAAGGATGTTATACAAATGAAGAAAGGGTACAAATTGAGTCAATTTGTTCACCAAATCAGGCTGTCCTGGTTCAAAGTCTCATTAAAAAAATCGAGCCGGGAGCCTTTGTTAAAGTATTGCCTGTTGTAAATGTGTGGGGCAAGGGCAGGAGATTTATTGATATAAGCAATGAAGATTAAAAATTCACAACTACTTTTAAACCGGTCGTCATCCTGAACACAGCAATAGTTTTAGTATTGCCTTTTGCATGATGCCAGTCAGCAAATTTTGGTTTGACATGATATTTATAAAGTGCTATAATCATTCTACGTTAACGGCAGGTGGTATTATGTCTAATAAAATTGTTTCGAACAACAAAAAAGCTTATCATGAATATTTCATAGAAGAAAAATATGAAGCAGGTTTAGTGCTTGTAGGGACAGAGGTTAAATCCATAAGGCAGGGTAAGGTTAATTTGAAGGATTCTTATGTTGGTATAAAAAATGGTGAAGCATTTGTTTATAGCATGCACATAAGCCCTTACGAAAAAGGAAATATATATAATGTAGACCCTTTAAGACCAAGAAAACTGCTTTTAAACAAAAGGGAAATAAGAAAACTTATCGGATTAACAACATTAAAGGGTTATTCACTGATACCCTTAAGTTTATACCTTAAGAATGGTCTTGTTAAAATGGAGCTTTCAGTAGCCAAAGGCAAGAAAAATTATGACAAGCGTCAGGATCTTGCTAAAAAGGATGCAGAAAGAAGAATTCAAAGACAAGACGATTAATTTTTCTATTTTTTAAAAACAATAATTCCTGCGATCATAAGAGCCACACCAATTATTTTGCCCCATTCAAAACATAGTTTTTCCGTACCGAACAATCCAAAAACTTCAATAAGGAAAGAAACCACAAGCTGTGCCAATAAAATCAGCATTGTGGCATAAATAGGACCTAAATCCGAGATGCTTTTAATTACCGTAAATGTAATAAATGCACCGATTAGACCGCCAAATAAGTAAAATTTATTGCTTACATTAAACACTGAAAGTAAATCTTCTTTACCGTTAAAAAACCACATGCTTATACTTACAGCAAAAGCTGTTATCTGTACCCAACTGTTTGTAGCCCACATATTTGATGAATCCATTACACGGGTATTAAAAACACCTTGAACACTCATTAACAATCCTGCCGCCAAAGCGAAAGTCAGACCAACCATATAAATAACTCCTATAAAAAAATGATAATCTTAGTATTGCCCAAAAAGCAATTTTAAATATATAAATACATATCAAAAAACTAATTCATAAATATATGGACAAAATGCAGAACAATAGGGAATTCTATGAATATATATAAGTATATATAAACATATATATGAAAGTGAGGTATATTTATGGATAATTCTTCAATAAATGATTTAGCTCGATTTGTGGGAAAAAATACTGCAATTAATGTGGAAAATGCAGTAATAGAAGAAATATTCCACGAAAACAGAACAAGTTATGTAACAATTTCATATGGAGTATTAGGTGATTTTAGTATAGTTCATATGGAACTTGTAAGATTAGCAGTAGATAGAAATACAATTATAAGAAACAGGAGAGGCAGGAGAATAAGTGTTCGGGATTTAAGCATCGGAAATGTGGTAGATGCAAGCTTTTCAACTGCTATGACAAAAAGTATACCACCTCAATCAAGGGCATTTATGATAACTGTTGTAAGAGAGCATGTGAACACATTACCTGTATTCCCAAATATAGTCGAGGATAGGATTATGGAAATAGACAGAAATAATAACTTTTTTGTAACCGGTAATCCAAATGATATGATGAGTCAGGTACGTTTTACAGTAGACAATTCTACACAAATTTTTGACAGGAGGGGGAACCGAATACGGTTTAGGGATTTAAGACCCGGTCAAATGATTAGGGTTGAGCATGCTGATTTTATGACAATGAGCATACCGCCTCAAACAGCAGCTTTTAGGGTATGCGTTTTATAGATAAGTCCTAAAGTAAAAGCATCCTTTTTTAGAAACAAAAAAGGGTGCTTTTATTAATAATTATTGCTGATGAATAGTTTTCCTTTAATTTTAGCTGTAATCAGATATATTAATATTTAATAAAAAATTCATCTTTACAGAATTAATTTATTATTGTATAATTTTTGATGTTATGTAAAAATAATTTATTTTAACCCATACATAAGGGTTTTAGTTACAGGAGGAAACAATGAAAAAAGTTTTAATAATAGTTGTGGTATTTGCAATGTCATTTGGATTTTTAGCATTAGCAAATAATTTTGGGGGATCAGACACTGCTCCATCTGTTCAAGAAACATTAACAGGGACAGCTGTGGGTTTTGGCGGGGATATTACTGTTACTGTAGTGGTAAAAGGTGATGATATAATTTCAGTTGAAGCGGTTGGTGACGGCGAAACAGAAGGAATAGGTTCAAGAGCAATTGATGAACTTCCTGCTTTAATAGCTGAAGCAGATTCAACAGATATTGATGGCGTTACAGGAGCAACATTTTCAAGTGATGGTATTAAAGAAGCTGTTAAAAATGCATTAGCAAACAGAGGCGGATCCGTTTCCGAAAGTCAAACATTGGTAGGAACTGCTCAAGGCTTTGGTGGAGAAGTTTCCGTAACTATCGTTGTAAGCGGTGATGATATAGTATCAGTTGAGGCAGTTGGTGATAGTGAAACAGATGGAATAGGTTCAAGGGCAATTGATGAACTTCCTGCGATAATAGCTGAAGCAGATTCAACAGATGTTGATGGCGTTACAGGAGCTACCTTTACAAGTGATGCAATTAAAACGGCAGTACAAAGTGCTTTAGAAACAAAATAAAATAATTTTCGCAAAAAAGAGCTATATCTTTTGATATAGCTTTTTTAGTTTAAAAAAGGAAGATTTGATTTTTTTACCCTTTTTTTTTTAGGAACAAATATGATAAGCTATTGACAAATAAAAAATTGTATTATAATGTGAGTAAAACATCAGTTGAAAATCATACAAATGTATGGAGGAAAAATGAAAAATTTGTTGATAGTTGAATCGCCTGCAAAAGCTAAAACAATAGGTAAATTTTTGGGGAAAAATTTTTCTGTTAAAGCTTCTGTAGGTCATGTGCGAGATTTACCCAAAAGTAAAATAGGTATAGACATAGATAATAATTTTGAGCCAAATTATATAACAATACGTGGCAAAGGAGATGTAATTAAAGAGCTGAAAAAAGAAGCAAAAAAAGCGGATAATGTATTTCTTGCAACAGACCCTGACCGTGAAGGTGAAGCAATATCTTGGCATTTGGCTAAAATTTTAAACTTGGATGAAAATGCGGAAATAAGGGTTGTATTCAATGAAATTACAAAGGATGCAATTAAAAATGCCAGTAAAAACCCACGTAAAATCA
>CAZTXR010000130.1:0-5740 GCA_964617605.1 uncultured Clostridia bacterium
TTCAGAAATTAAATTTCATAATGACACATATATCAAGGGGCATGTATCAAAATGGTACATGCCCCTTGATATATTAATAACAGGGATGTTAATATATCAACAATATTAATTTTCTTATTGTTGGCATGAAATTTGCTTTTAATAAAAAGAATAAAATTATAGGAGAAGAAAATGAAATTAAATTCAAAAATTATTGTATTTGTTATTTTAGTTGCTATGCTATCTTTAATGATGGCAGGCTGTAAGGCAGAGCCTAAGGCAGAAGATGGCCCAAGTCCACAGACCGGCTTGTATAAACCGGGCACATATTTCGGTGAAGGAGATGGAATGGGCGGTAAAGTAAAAGTCAGTGTTAAAGTTGATGAAAACAAAATATTGGAAGTATTTGTTTTGGAAAATGCAGAAACACAAGGTATAGGGGATGCAGCTATTGACAAAATACCTGCTAAAATAGTTGAAGGACAAACTTTAGCGGTTGATGCAGTGACAGGTGCTACTATGACCAGCAATGCAATATTGACAGCTGCAGAAGCTGCTTTAAAGGAAGCAGGTGCTGATATCAGCAAATTAATGGTAAAATCTGAAGGTGGAACTGCAAGCAAGGATAAGACATATGACACAGAGGTTGTAGTTGTTGGAGCAGGAGCTGCCGGACTTTCAGCTGCACTTGAAGCAGCCAATAACGGGGCCAAGGTCATTTTAGTTGAAAAACTTGCAATGACAGGCGGCAGCACCGCAAGATCGGGAGGAAAGATTCAAGCAGCGGGGACCGATATACAAAAATCTCACGGGGTTGAAGACAATGCTGATTTGTATTACAATCATTTAATGTCTGTTGGTGAGAATAAGGTAGATCCTGCTAAAATCAGACTAATTGCTGATAATTCTTTGGCTGATTTTAATTGGCTTGTGGAAAATGGTGTTGAATTCAGCAAAAACATCGAACAACTTCACGAGAAATATCGTCCCATAAGAGGCCATTATGTTTCTGCACAAGATGGAAAAGTGGAGCAGGATGGTCATGGATGGGCAATAACACAACCATTGGAAAAGATGGCAAAAGAAAAAGGCGTTGAAATTTTACTGGAAACCCCTGCTAAAAAGTTAATTGTTGACAACAAAGGTGCAGTTACCGGAATCGAATGTGAAGACTCTGAAGGAAACAAAATTATTGTAAATGCAAAAGCAGTTATATTGGCAACAGGCGGATACGATTTTAACAAGGACTTATTGGAGGAATATGCTCCATTAGTTAAACCTGTATATTCAACAGTAGCACCAGGCAACGTGGGAGACGGCCTCATAATGGCAAGAGATGCAGGTGCGAAAATTGAAGCCGGCGGCGGTGCAGTTTTGCTTTACCTGGATTTGGCGGTAGGAGTAGGTGAAGTTGGCGGACTTTATGTTGATACTAGAGGAAGCCGTTTTATGGATGAAACAGATTTCTGGTTTACAAGAACAAAGAAATTAATGGACAGAAACCAAACCGGAATGTTTTATATAACTGATGCAAAAGGTAAATCAGACAGATTTGATTCTTTGGTAGAGGCCGGACAAGTGTTTGAAGGAAACACAATCGAAGAACTTGCAGGCAAGCTTGGAATGACTGAGTTAACATCAACTGTTGAAAGATATAACGAATTATCTAAAAAAGGACTTGATGAGGATTTCAACAAAGATTCCGAATATATGAAGTCAGTTGACGAAGGACCCTTTTATGCAGTTGCTTTCGCCCCCATAACTTCAGGAACATTCGGCGGACCTGTCACAAATGAAAAAGGTCAGGTTGTAGCTGAAAGCGGTGAAATTATTAAGGGACTTTACGCAGCCGGAGAGGTTGCAAACGGAGATATATTCTATCAAGAATACCCGGGCAGCGGTTCTTCAATATCCACATGTGTAGGCATGGGCAGAATAGCAGGCAGGGTAGCGGCGGAAGAAGCGAAATAATTAAGATAAAGAAATCAAGAAACAAAAGTTAACCATGCGGTAAAAATATCGCATGGTTTTTTGTATTTCAATAATCCGCCCCTGTTTCGCTTACCAATTAACAGATTCTTACAATAATGAAAATTAGTACTATATTAATTTAATTTTTGTTGGAAATAATAAATTAGAATAAAAATAGGGGTTAGTGTTGGAGGTAGATTATGAATAAGTATATTACAATTATCTTGATTCTTATGTTAATGTCAGTATCATCATGCGAAAAATATGAAGAAAACAAAGAAAATGGGTTGGATACAAATTATAACGAAAATAAAAATATAGCAGGCAGCGATGAAAATATAATTGAAAACAATGATGAAAACAATGATGAAAACGAAGATTTAGAAATAGAAGCCGAAGAAGTTATTCGCGAAAATAATGTAAAAATTGTATATCCCAATGGTGATATATATGAAGGCCAAATGCATAATGGAATGATGGACGGATTCGGTATATATACGTATTCAAACGGTAATGTGTACGAAGGTGAATTTAAGGATAACAAACAGAACGGTCATGGGAAAATTACTGCACCAAATATTTTTAAATATGAAGGTGAGATGAAAAATGGCATGATGGACGGAATTGGTACTTACGTATACACCAACGGAGATGTATATGAAGGAGAGTTTAAAGAAAATGTCCAGCAGGGGCACGGTAAATTTACAGTGCCAAATAAATATACCTATGAAGGAGAATTTAAAGATGATTTTATAAATGGTCAAGGTGTTACCATCTACGTAAACGGCGATAAATATGAAGGCGAATTTGTTAATGGAATGAAAGAAGGTTTGGGAACATATACATTTGCAAATGGAAATAAATTTGTGGGAAATTTTAAAAACGGTAAAAAAGAAGGTTCAGGGATTTTATATTATATAGATGGAAGCATTGAAGAGGGAAAATGGGAGGATGATAGTTTACTGACATCTTCCCCCTATGAAAAACAACAGAACTAATAAAGAAATATGTTTTAAAGATGCAAATACGGGTATAAATATATAAGTGAGATAATATTTATAAAGGGGGGTGCATTATGAGTATTGTGACAAACTTATTGGTGCCGATTGACGGCTCTGCAGCCTCTAAAAAGGCAGCAGAAAAATCTATTTGTATTGCAAGGGAATATGGGAGCGAAATTACATTTGTAACCGTGGTATCCATGCCGGAGCTATCCCGGTATGGTGACTTTAAACCCAATGTTGAGGCTAATTATGATGAGGTATTAAGCAATAACATTGTTATTGAAACTAAGGTTCTTGATAATGTTATAAGTGAATTAGATCTAGATGGAATTAAATACAAAAAAAGGATTGTTGTCGGGGAACCCTACGAGGAAATAATAAAAATAGCAAATGAATCGGAATACGATTATATTATAATGGGAAGAAGAGGATTTTCGAAAATTATGAGATTTTTTGTTGGTTCAGTAACCCAAAGAGTTATTTCTGATTCTCCATGTCCGGTTATCGTCGTAAAGGAGTAAAAGGTTATTTATTATCATTTATTGTCCCCCTATAAACTAAGGGGGATTTTTTTCTTGTAATGGTTATTTTATTATGATATCATGAGAAAAATTACAATCTTTTTTCCAATATTAAAGGAGACCTTATGATAGATTATAAAATAATAGTTGTTGTAATGTTTTTTATAATATTAATAAGCATACAATTTACCCTTAATAAAATACTTATTTTATTAAAAGAAATAAAGGCTGTATTACTTTCTAAAAGAGATAAATAAGAATATTTTTATGTATTTTTATCATAATACTCTTAAAGCATCAAAGAAACTGCTTGCAGTTTCTGCACATCGCTTCAACGAGGTTCACCTCGTTATAAGAGGAGGATATTATGTCTGATAATAAAAAGAAAAAGGAACCGACACCTAATGATATTATGAAAATAGAAATTGCAGAAGAATTAGGGCTTATGGACAAAGTTGATAAAATTGGCTGGGGAGGACTTACTGCTAAGGAAACAGGCAGAATAGGTGGTTTAATGACAGCCAAAAAAAAGAAAAGGAAAAAGTAAAATGCAAAATGCTTATAAGGAATTTTCTCAAATTTACGATTTGCTTATGGATATGGACTATGAAAAGTGGACATCCTTCATTATGAGCAAATTAAAGGGCAAAAGGAAAATATTGGAGGCTGCCTGCGGTACAGGAAGCGTTACAAAGCTATTAGCCGAAAATAATTACAAGATTACCGCCTTTGATTTGTCTCAGGACATGCTTATGCGAGCATATGAAAAGCTGAAAAGAAGTCCCATGGTGCATTTCTTAAATCAAAATATGATTGATTTTAAAATAGATGATAAATTTGATGCTGCAATTTGCTGCTGCGACGGCATAAATTATCTTAATGAAGAAGAGCTAAGCTTATTTTTTGAAAGAATTTATCATCATTTAAGCCAAGGCTCCAAATTCATTTTTGACATGAGTACTCAATACAAATATGAAAAGATGTTTTGTGACACTTATGTTTATGATGACGGGGATATTTTTTATGTTTGGGAAAATGAACTTATGGACAATAAGACAGTGAATATTGAAATAAACTTTTTTATTCAGGAAGAAAAAACAAACAAATATTCAAGGATTACAGAAGAACAGGTTCAATATATGTATTCAAGCGAAGAAATAATCGGCAAATTGAGGGATGCAGGATTTGGAAATATTGAAGTTTTTGATGATTATAATGAAGAAATATGTAAAGATGAATCTTTGAGAGCAGTTTTTACAGCAACTAAACTCTAAGATGAAAGGATAAAACAATGGATTACATGATAAGAGCAATGGATAAAAAACAAACCTTCAGAATTTTTGCTGTAAAATCAACAGATACGGTTGAGGAGGCAAGACAGCATCACAATACCAGCCCCACAGCATCAGCTGCCCTTGGCAGAACCCTGACTGCCGCTCTCATGATGGGCTATATGATGAAAAATGAGAAAGATAAACTAACAATCAATATAAACGGGGGAGGACCCATAGGCACAATCCTGGTTGTTTCCGATAATTCAGGTCATGTAAAGGGATATGTTGATAATCCCGACGTAGATTTGGAACTAAAGGAAAACGGCAAATTAAATGTGGGAGGCGCAGTAGGAACTGATGGCAAGCTCACTGTTATGATGGATATAGGAATGAAGGAGCCCTATGTTGGAAGCACTGATTTAGCAACTGGGGAAATCGGGGAAGATTTAGCACTTTATTACTATTTGTCCGAGCAGCAAAATACTGCAGTGGCATTGGGAGTTCTGGTGGATACGGATTACAGCATAAAATCTTCCGGTGGTTTTATGGTTCAAACACTTCCCTTTATTGAAGAAGAAGACCTTGATAAATTAGAAAATACACTTAACAGTCTAAAATCAGTATCAGATTATTTTGATAATGACAAGACCATAGAAGTAATAGCAAAAGAAATATTTTCTGATTTTGACATAGTAATAACCGACAAAATTCCGGTATCCTTTAATTGTGACTGCTCAGAAGAAAGGATGGAGCAAGCTTTGATTTCAGTTGGAAAAGATGATTTGAAAGAAATAATCGAAGAAGATGGGAAAATAGAAACCGTATGTCATTTCTGCAATAAAAGGTACTTATTTGAAGGAGAAAAATTAAAAAATATTTTGAAATATATTGAGTGAAATTATATTAATGTAACTATTTATTGCTTACAATACTTTCTTTGGGGGCTTAAATGAAAAAAACAGCAAAAAAAGTATTATTTTATATTTGCGGC
>CAZTXR010000131.1:0-2458 GCA_964617605.1 uncultured Clostridia bacterium
AATAATTATAGCCAAATCTTGCAAGCCTATCTTCATATTCAATAATAATATATTTCACTTCATCAAGACGCTTATACATCTTTTTTAATTGTCTTCTGTTGTCATTTAACCCGCTTGCAACTTCTTCGTACACTTCAACAATATTATATTGTTTTTCCTTGCAATATTTAATTAATCTTTCTTTTTGCCTTTGAAGGTTTCCCGCTTCTTCTTGTTTTTTTGTTGAAACCCTGCAATATATGAATACATTTCGTTCTTTGTCTTTAGATATATCATTACCTATATATCTTTCAATATCATCTGAATCATACCGCCTATGTCCGCCAGCTGTTTTGTATTTTGCTTTTAATAACCCTTCATTGTCCCAAATTTTAAGGGTTTTTACTGTTACACCTGTTAATTTACTTGCCTCAGATATACTTATCATTTTTCCCATTAATCCTCACCTCATTATAAGTATATCAAAGTTATTACAATATCTTTGTCTAATCTTGTAATGCTTTGTTATGTTTATTTATAACTGTTGCTACCTCCCTGTAAATTTAACTGTTATTGCGAACAAACCTCAGTATCATTCTGAATGCAGTGAAAGGTGCCCTAAAGCATGAGATGCTTCGCTGCACTCAGTATGACAGTTTTATTCAACTATTCCTATTCTGTTTAAAGGAAAAAATCTGAATTCAACTTTTCCGATAACTTTATCCTTACTTATATAAGGCTCATTCCAGTATCTTGCATCATAGGATATAGGTCTGTTGTCTCCTAAAAAAAAGTAAGAGTTGTAAGGTATGATAAATATCCTGTCCTCTCCATGAGCTTCAACTGCATAAGGTTCATTAAGTTTTTCTTTATCTATATATATACTACCGTCACTTTTTATTTCAACAGTTTCGCCCGGCAATCCAATAAGCCTTTTCACAAGCCTTTTGTTGTCCAATTCATCTGATTTAAATACTAGTATATCTCCTCTGTTTGCATTATCAACATTTAACAATTCATTCACAAACAGCCTGTCGCCGGGGATAATGGTTTCTTCCATTGAACCCGTTGGCACAGTTACTAATATAAATACGAATTTATTGAGGAACAAAACTATAATTAAAGCAATTACAACAGGTACAATCCATTCCTTAAAAAAATACCTGATTTTTTGCAAACCCTCTGAACCGGTCCCATCCGTAATTGGTTTGACTAATTCATTTAAAAAGTTTTTCATTTTATACTTCCTGTTTATCCTAAAATATTGTTAAAAATTTTAAAGAAGTTTCCGCCAATTATCAGTTTGCAATCTTCTTGTGAAATTCCCCTTCTTAAAAGCTCTTCAGTAAGTAAAACAGCTTCTGCATGAGAGCTTAAACTATCACTGTTGTGCGGTTCAAATTTATATTTCAATTCACTTTCATAAAAACCGTTGCAAAGGTCAAAACCATAGCCAACATGCTCTGCCCCTGCTAAATTAACCATATATTCTATGTGGTCAGCCAATCTGCTTATAGGATTTTCACCTTCTCGTACCCCTGCAATATTTCTGTATGCATTTATTCCTATAACACCGTTTCTATCTGCTATAGCTCTAATCTGGTCATCAGTAAGATTTCTCATTCTTCCGTGTAGTGTTCTGCTGTTTGAATGAGATGCAATAAAGGGCTTATTTGTAAATTTAACCACATCCCAAAATCCTTCATCATTTAAATGGCTCACATCAATAAGCATATTCATTTCTTCCATTTTTTTTACAACATTAACACCAAATTTGGTCAGACCGCCTCTTTGACCTTCTTCAACAGGGCTGAAGCTGCAGCCGTCAGCTACATAATTTCTTCTGCTCCAAACAAGTCCCGCTGCCCTTACACCTAACTCATAAAATATTCTTAATAATCCTATATCATTGCCTATAGGCTCTAATCCCTCAAAAGAAATAATTATTCCGATTTTATTTTCATTTATGGCCTTGTTTAAATCTGCCTTTGTTTTAACTAATATTACTTCTCCGTCACAATCTTCTATATCTTCTATTAAAACTCTGATTTGTCCTAAAGCTGCCCTTAAGGCCATTTCCGGCAAAAATAAATCATCTATGAACAAAGATGATATAATTAAGTTAAATCCACCCTTTTTGAAATTTTCAAGGTAATATCTTTTTATTATTCCTCTTTCGCCCGCATTGTATCTGTTATATATTTCTCCTGCCAGGTCTAAATGAGTATCTGCAACAACATTATTTTTGTGTAATTCTAAAGCACATTCTCTGAAATCCATTTTTGTCTCCTTTTATTCGATATAACATTATTATAATTAGTTTGTTATTATTTTACAAGATTTATTTAGGGGACCTTCGGTGTGTCCCCCAAGTACGGGGACATTCCTTAAATGCTCACCCGCAGAGACTTTCCCTCCATTTAAGGTGTGTCCCCCAAGTACGGGGACATTCCTTAAATGCTCACCCGCAGAGACTTTC
>CAZTXR010000131.1:2558-5674 GCA_964617605.1 uncultured Clostridia bacterium
CCTCCATTTAAGGTGTGTCCCCCTTCCTATATTATCACTATTTCTTTTGATGCTTTATTTAATACTTCATTTCCGCCTTCGGTAACAGCAACTATATTTTCAATGCGTATTCCAAATTTTCCTGCCATATAAATACCGGGCTCAATACTAAAGACCATACCTTTTTCAAGGTTTCTTTTATTGCTTGCCTTTATGTCGGGAGCTTCATGCACAGAATACCCTATACCATGTCCCAATCTGGTGAAAAAGTAATTTCCGTATCCTGCTTCTTCTATAATATTCCGCGATGCCTTATCCACATCAGGGATGTATGCACCTTTTATTGCAGCCTTTTCACCCGCCTCCTGGCTTTTTCTTACAATTTCATAAACGATTTTTTCTTCTTCGGTTATTCCACCCACAAATACAGTCCTCGACATATCGGCACACATATTCTTGTACTTGCATCCCCAGTCAAGCACTATGATATCTTTTTCCTGTATTACTCTTTGGTCGTCATTATAGTGAGGATATGATGAGTTTGCTCCTGAGCACACCATGGTAAATCCTTCATCAGCACCCTTTTCTTTAAATATTTCATTCATTTTTCTTGCTATGTCAGCTTCTTTTATGCCGGGTTTAATAAATTTTAATAATTCTTCATAAGATTCATCTGTAATTTTAGCGGCCATCCTTAAATTATTAAGTTCTTCTTCATCCTTAATTATTCTCATATCTTCCAAAAATGGCTTGCCGTTAATAAAATTAACATCTACTGCATCCATTATCTGAAGTATTATAAAAGCCCTTTCAGTAGAATTTACAGCTATAGTTTTGCCTATTAAATTTTGTTCCTCAAATGCCTTTTTTACTGTATCCGTAAATATATCTCCATCAAACCATCCGTAAACTTTTACATCAGGACCTAAAACATCTTGGATTTCATCTAATGTAAGCAAATTACAAACATAAAAATAATTTCCGTCACTTTTTATTATTAATGCTTGGAATCTTTCACAAATATGAGTGTTGTGACCCATAATGAATTCCATTTCTTCCGAAGGAGCTATTAATATAGCATCAATACTATTCTTTTTTAATATTTCAGTTAGTTTATTCAGGTACTTTTCCCTCATTCTTCTTTCCTCCCATTTAATTCATATCCGTAACAATCTTATTTACATTATACTCTCTTTAACATAAAAAGCAACCTGCCCTTCCCCTTCTTCCTCTACACCACCGAAGGCTCCATAAGCAGTCTTCCGGTCTTAAATCTGTTTAAATTAAGCATGCTTACATCGATTGTAGGTTTTTCCTTTAAAACCATCTCAGAAATTGCAATACCTGTAATAGGACCAAACATAAAACCATGACCGCTGTATCCCAAGGCTAAATAAAATCCCTCCACATTTTCAGCCTTGTCATAAATAGGCTGTTTGTCCGGTGTCATGTTGTAAAGCCCTGCCCATTGCCTTATTACCCTTAGTTTAGATAAGGGAGGCAAGACCAAATCTATTGTTTTAGCCATTTCCTCAATAAAGAGCCAGCTTGAGCTCACCCTTAAATCTTTCGGCTCCTTGTCATCCCCTCTGCCCATAATAAAGGTTCCTTCCGGTGACTGCTGAACATAAAAATTCAGCCCGAACGACATTACCATAGGATCCTGTATAGCTTCAACGGGCTCGGTAACAAGAATCTGATGTCTTTCGGAATATATTGGAACGCTAAGCCCAACCATATCACAAAGATTTTTACCATAGGCATTTGCGGCATTTATTACCACATTTGTTGAAATAAAACCTTTACTTGTTTCTACACCTCTTACCCTTCCTTTTTCAACTTTTATTCCCCTTGCTTCAGTAAATGTATAAAACTCAACTCCCATTCTTTTCGCTGCTTTATAAAAAGCATCTGTTGTATGAAAGGGATTTAAAAAGCCATCCTTGCTGCAATAAGCGGCCCCCTTTAAAATATCTGTATTTAAATAGGGGACTATTTCTTTTGCTTCATCTAAGGAAAGCATTGTTGAGGGTACACCGCAAGAATGCTGCACCTCAATATTTTTCTTAAACTGTTCCAGCTCATGGTCTGTATGTGCAACCAATAAATATCCCTTTTGTTTAAATTCCACATCTCTGTCGTATTCCAAAATCTCATTGGCATGTTCGTAAAATTCAATACTCTTTTTTGCAATTTTGCAGTTCATTTCTGTTCCCCACTGCATTCTTACCCCTGCACCGCATCTGCCCGTAGAACCGCTGCATATATAGCTTTTTTCCAATACTATAATATCCCTAAGGCCCTTTTTAGCTAAATTATAGGCTATGGCACAACCGGATATACCTGCTCCGATTATAAGAACTTCAGCTTTATTCTTCATTTTTCCTTCCCTCCCTTGCAATAAGACCTAATTTAACTCCAACTACAGGAGGTCTGTTTGTTTGAAATTTAAGGTCCTTAATATTTTGACCTGTTGCATTTGCAATTTCCCTCATAATAAGCTGACCGCAGGTTTTGCCCTGGCAGGGACCCATGCCGGCACGGGTAATTCTTTTAATTTCATCAAAGGTTACATAACCCTCATTGATAAGATCTCTTATTTCCTTAAGTGTAACGTCGGAGCATCTGCAGATTATTGTATTTTCATCCATCATTAAACCTCTACCTTAATATTTCTGATTTCATATAAAAATTTTCTGTCTGTTACAAATGTAATTACCGGTGTGCGATCAAAGGATTTTGGATTAAGAACTTTTAAAACCTTTACATCTGTAATATGTTTTCCCTCTCTGTTAAGGCCCTTAACTGTTTGTCCTTCCTCCGGAAGCGGTAAAAATTCATAGGGTATTTTAACTTCAATCGTATCCGAAGATTTAGAACCATCTACTATCATAATGGCAAGACCGGGACATTTGCTTAAGCATACTGCGCATCCTGTACAATTATTCGGATAAAGCTTTGGAATATTATTTATATCTTTACCTACTATAATTGCATCAAATTTACATGCAGTCTGGCATGGGTTGCATGGTATTTCTTTATAGCATTCAACAACAGCCACCGCCCCTTCATTAATTCTCTTTATGGAAGGAAATTTCTCCATTATCATTTCATTGCTTGGAATTCCTGTCTTTTCA
>CAZTXR010000132.1:0-5613 GCA_964617605.1 uncultured Clostridia bacterium
AAGGTGTGTCCCCCTAAGTACGGGGACATTCCTTTTGCTTACATAGGCTATCCCTACACTAAAGGTGTGTCCCCCTTCCGCTATTATATTTTTTCTAATTTCATTCCTGTATCAATTCCGTTTAGGTTTTGAACTTCCATATGGCCATCTTGTGATATAGCTATGGAATCCGCTAATGTTTCTTTTTTGATAAAATCTTCATGGACCTTAACAGCCTTGTCAATTTCATGTGAGCTTGAGTAGAATATTTGAATTCTGTCCATCATTTCATAGCCATTATTTTTTCTCATTTGCTGGACTTTAGATATAAATTCACGAGCATATCCTTCATTCAACAATTCTTCCGTCAAATTGGTATCAATTATTGTGAATAAATTGAATCCTGTTGAAACATCATAACCCTCTTTAGCTGAAATGCGTATATCTAAAAGCTCATCATCAAGTTCAACAATTTGACCATTTACATTTAATTCGTATTTACTGCCTGATTGCACCTTTGTAATTATTCCTAATGCATCTGCAGCCCCAAGAACATTAGCGAAAGCTTTTACATTGCTTCCAAGCAAGGGTCCTGCCACCTTAAAATTAGGCTTTAGGGTGAAATCCATAAATTCATTTAAGTCGTGCTCAAATATAACTTCCTTAACATTCAATTCTTCCTTGATTAAGGGTACCAAATCTTCAATTAATTTCTGGTACTTGCCGTCTATATGAATTTTTTGGATTGGCTGTCTTACTTTTATTTTTGCATTTTCTCTTGAAGCCCTTCCAAGCTTCACAAGATCTTTCACAAGGTCCATTCTCTTTTCTACATTTTCATCTATTAATTCTTCGTGTACTTCAGGATAATAACTTAAATGAACCGATACTTCGCCTGTTAAGTTCCTGTAGATTTCTTCTGATAAATAGGGAGCAAATGGAGCTGTCAATTGAGCAACGCCTACCAATATTTCATAGGTTGTATTATAAACAGCTTTTTTATCTTCAGTAAGCTCCGTTGCCCAGAATCTTCTTCTTGAACGTCTGATGTACCAGTTGGACAAATCTTCATTAACAAAATTTTGGATTGCCCTTACAGATTTGTTATGATCATAAACATTCATGCTTTCTCTCACATATTTAACCAAATTATTAAATTTAGAGATAATCCATCTGTCAAGCTCCGGTCTTTTATCATATTCAACAAAGAATTCACTTGGATCTATGGAGTCAGTATTCGCATACAAGGCAAAGAATGTATAAACATTTTTAATTGTTCCGAAATACTTGCTCAATACTTCTTTTAGTCCATCCTCATCAAAACGAGTCGGCGTCCAAGCAGGTGAAACATAGAGCAGATACCATCTTAAGGCATCAGCCCCGTATCTGTCAAACAAGTCGAAAGGATCAACCGTGTTTCCTCTTGACTTAGACATTTTCTTGCCAAATTTATCAAGAACCAAATCATTAACCAATACTCTCTTGTAGGGTGATTTTCCCATTACAAATGTTGATATAGCAATTAATGAATAGAACCATCCCCTTGTTTGGTCTATACCTTCATTGATAAAATCTGCCGGAAAACTCTTATCAAATATATCTTTATTTTCAAATGGATAATGCCATTGTGCAAAAGGCATGGCCCCTGAGTCAAACCAACAGTCTATAACATCCTTAACCCTTGCCATATGCTTGCCGCATTCAGGACAAACTATGTGCACATCATCAACATAAGGTCTGTGAAGCTCGATTGACTCATCTATTGCCTCAACGGCTTTTTCAACTAATTCTTTTCTTGAACCTATGCTTTCCACGTGACCGCATTCACATCTCCATAAAGGTAACGGAGTTCCCCAGTAACGACTTCTTGAAATAGCCCAGTCATTTAAATTCTCCAGCCAGTTCCCAAAACGCTTTTCACCTACAAATTCAGGATACCACTGAACAGAATTGTTGTTTGCAATCAGTAAATCCTTTAATTTAGTCATTTCAATGTACCAGCTTGGTCTTGCATAGTACAATAAAGGTGTGTGGCATCTCCAGCAATGAGGATAGTTGTGAAGGACAGGTTCTTTCTTGAAAAGCTTGCCTTCTGTTTTCAGCCATTTTAATATTGCAGGGTCTGCATCCATTACAAACATTTCCGACCAAGGAGTACCTCTGAATCTTCCTGTATCATCCACAGGATTTAAAACAGGTAAACCATATTTCATTCCGGTATTATAGTCATCTTCGCCAAATGCAGGAGCTGTGTGCACAACACCTGTGCCATCTTCAATGGTTACATAGTCGGCACAAGTTACATAGAATGCTTTTTTATTTGAAGGAGCTTCAACAAAAGGCATAAGCTGTTGGTATTCAACAAACTCCAAATCTTTTCCTTTCATTTCTTCCAACACTTCATATTCTTCGTTTAATACTTTATCTGCCAAAGCTTTTGCCAGAATATATACTTCGCCTTTTACATCCTCTTTATCCTTTGTCCTTAATTTTATATAGTCTACCTCCGGATGCACAGTCAGGGCAACATTAGACAATAGGGTCCATGGTGTTGTTGTCCAGGCTATGAAATATTCATCAGCATCTTTTTTCTTGAACTTAGCGTATGCGGTCACTGTTTTTATTTCTTCGTAACCTTGTGCTACTTCATGAGATGCAAGACCTGTTCCGCACCTTGGGCAGTAGGGCAGTATTTTATGACCTTCGTACATATAGCCCTGTTTAAACATATTGTCGAGGATCCACCAGGCCGATTCTATATAATTATTTTCAAGGGTTATATATGGATTATCCAAGTCAATTAAATAGGCCATACGTTCAGTCATTTCTCTCCACAAAGCTTCATAAGTAAATACTGATTCGCGGCACTTTTCATTAAACTCTGCAATCCCATACTTTTCTATATCTGTTTTGTCCTTTAAGCCTAATTGTTTTTCAACTTCGATTTCAACAGGCAGACCGTGAGTGTCCCAGCCAGCTTTTCTGTTTACCTGGAATCCTTCCATTGTTTTATATCGGCATACAGAATCCTTCAATGTCCTTGCCATAACATGGTGAATTCCGGGTCTGCCGTTGGCTGTAGGCGGGCCCTCATAAAAAATATACGGCTCTTTGTTTTGTCTTGTATCAACGCTTTGTTTCAATAAATCTATTTCCTTCCAGTACTTGGATATCTCTTGCTCATATTCTTTATAATCAGCCTTTGAAATATCTTTAAATTTTTTCATTTTTTCCTCCCACTAAAATCTAATTAAAAAAATAATCCCATGTCAATCGACATGGGACGAAATTCGCGGTACCACCCAAATTACATATAAATACACTAAATATATGTCACTCAAAAATTTAACGCATTTATACGTAATTTCTTACTAATCTTTCAGAAATTAAACTCCTGGATGATCTTCATTGCATTCAGACTTATAATCTCCCACCAATGATTATATCTCTTTGAATCCTACTGCAATTACTGTTCCAATCACTGTCTTTAATTTTGTTTTTATTCTGTTTTATGATATATGAAATATCAAGCAAAGTCAAGGAATAAATTGAACTATTTATGAAACAATAAACATTATGATTGCAATTTTTAGGTATAAATATCTATTTATTGCTGTCCTGAGCGAATATTAAAGATCTTTTATGATGATAACAAAATAATGGAGGAAAAGAGCATGGAGTATCCAAGACATTCTTATTGGCATGAGGCTGAAAGTATAAAAAATAAAACAAACGAAAATATTGATTTAGATAATACCGAGTTTGATATCTTAATTATTGGTGCAGGGATTACGGGACTTACTACAGCGTATTTGCTAAAGGACTGCGGTTTTAAAATAGGGGTTATTGAAGCCACAAAAACAGGCTATGGCGTAACCGGTTATACTACAGCAAAAATTACTGTCCAGCATGACTTGTTTTATGACCATTTGATAAACAATTTTAGCTTGGAAGAAGCTAAACAATACTTGAAAGCAAATGAAGAAGGAATTAAGCTGATTAAAAAAATCATTGAAGAGAATAACATCCAATGCGATTACAAGGAGCAGACTGCATATGTTTACGCACCTAATGCTGATGAAGTTGATGATTTAAAAAAAGAGTTAAAGGCATATGAAAAATTAGGCATAGATGGTTTTTATACAGAAATTCTTCCTCTTCCCAACAAAGCGTATGGCGCTGTAGGCATAAGAAATCAAGGACAATTTAATCCTTTAAAATATCTGTATAGTTTATATAATATTTTAATGGATAGTAATGTTAAAATCTATGAAAATGTAAGGGCAACAAATATTAGCCCTCATGATGAACATATAGATGTGGATACAGAAAAGGGAACCATTCATGCGCAGAAAGTTATATCAACATCCCACTATCCCTTTGATAACAGCTTTGGTCTTTATTTTTTGAGGCTTTATCAGGAAAAAGCGTATGTTATTGCTGCAAGTACCAATGAAGAGCCTTTCGAAGGAATGTTTATAAATATTAATGATCCTGTTCATTCCATGAGATATCATTTTACGGATAAAGAAAACCTGTTGATTCTTGCAGGAGGCAATCATCGCTCCGGTGAAAAGGATGATGAAAATGAATCATATAATGAATTGGAAATGTTTCTTAAGAGCAATTTCAAAAACCCCCAAATTATATCAAAGTGGTCTACTCAAGACTGTATGACCTACGATAAAATCCCCTATATAGGAAGGTATACATCAAGTATTGAAAACTTGTATGTAGCTACAGGATACAAAAAATGGGGTATGTCCAATTCTGCAGCCGCTGCTTTAATATTAAGAAACAAAATACTTTGCATGGAGGATGATTATTCAGGGATTTTCAATCCTGCAAGATTTACCCCGCTTCAATCGTCAAAAGAATTCGTATCCTCTGTAAAAAGTATTGCCTTAGGATTTCTAAACAGATTAACATCAGATTCTGAAGAAGTTGCAGATGTAAAAGCAGGAGAAGGTAAAATTATTAACTACAACGGAAAAAAGGTTGGTGTTTATAAAAATGAAGCAGGAGAATATTTCTGTATCAATCCTGTATGCTCCCATCTGAAATGTGCACTTTCATTTAATGAAGCAGAAAAAACATGGGATTGCCCCTGTCACGGTTCTCGATTTGATATAAAAGGAAATATTTTAGAAGGTCCTGCAGTACTTCCTATTGATAAGATAAAATTAAAAAAGTAAAGTTTCTTTCCTTGTCATTCTGAGGGTTTGCCCGAAGAATCTTATGTTTTCAATCAAAATGAGAACCCTCACTATCACTCAGGATGACAATTCCCATAAATCTCATAAACATCCCTTGTATAATTACCTTCATCATCATAAATATAAAGGGGGGCATCAAATTTCAACTCAGGATTTCCATTTTTAGACGCGCGGACTAAAACCATATTTGGTTTTGCAGCTACTCTGGGGTGAACAAATCGAATTTGCTTGGGCTCTAAACGGTACTTTCTCAAAAGACATATTATATCTGCTAATCTGTCAGGGCGGTGAACCATATAGAATCTTCCATATTGCTTTAACAATTGTGAAGCAGTTGATACAACATCCTCCAAAGAGCACATAATTTCATGTCTTGATATTGCCTTTTTATCATCCGGATTAATTATTCCGCTATTAT
>CAZTXR010000133.1:0-5594 GCA_964617605.1 uncultured Clostridia bacterium
GAAGGGGCAACCGTCAGTATTAATTATGTGTCCGGCTCATCTAATAATATTCAAACTATGTCCTTATCAAAGAGATCATTAAAGGATAATGCCAAGGTTTTATTGGTTGACGACTTCATGAAAGGTGGGGGAACCTGCAAGGGTATGGAAGACATGATGCGGGAATTTAATGCCCATGTTGTTGGAACTGCCCTAGTAATTGAAACGAAGGAACCTGAGAAGAAGTTAGTAGATAAGTACACTTCCTTGCTGGTGCTTAATAGTATAGACTTAAAAGAGGGTATTATAGAGATTGCACCAAATCCCAAATTGTTAAAATAAATTCATATATTTAAGACTAAAATATGAAAATGTTTTTTTGCAATTTTTGGATATGTGTAGTATAATGGACAAAATGGACATAATTTTTGGGGGAAGGTGGTGACAACATGAAAATATCAGATGTAAGAGTAAGAAAAATTAATTCAGAGGGCAAGATGAAGGCAATCGTTTCCGTAACCTTTGATGATTGTTTTGTAGTACATGATATTAAAATAATTGAAGGTCAGGAAGGTTTGTTTATTGCAATGCCCAGCAGAAAAATGCCGGATGGTGAATTTAAGGATATTGCCCATCCCATCAATTCTGAAACAAGGAATCTTGTTGCAGAGGCTGTGTTTAGAGCATATGAAGAAAAGCGCACAGAAGAAAGTGAAAATGTGGAAGAAGCCGCCCTTCTGTAATGCTTGCTGATGATGATTATCAATCAACAGTACTTGGGTCTGTGTAAGACCCTTTTATTATGCCCTTTATGACCTAACCCAATTTCTTCGACTGTGAAGATAATGATATTTCCGAATAATTTTTTGACTTACATAATAATATGATATATAATTATTCAGTATTACAGTTTGAGGAGAATTATTATGAATATGTCAATTATTTTGGCAGCAGGTGAAGGGACAAGAATGAAATCTGATATTCCTAAAACCCTGCACAAGGTTTGCGGAAAAGAAATGATAAAATATATAATAGAAACATCTGTAAATTCAGGCATACAAAAAAATATTGTGGTTCTTGGACATGGAAAAGAAAAAGTTGGACATAATATAAAAGATATGAATGTTATAACTGTTGAACAGCCAATAGGCAAAGAGGCTCCTTACGGTACGGGTTATGCGGTCATGTCAGCCGACAAGTATATTGAAGATGAAGATTTGGTTTTAATACTATGTGCAGACGGGCCACTGATAAGAAAAGAAACCTTGTCTGACTTTATGAACTATCATTTGAAAAATGATTATGCAGCTTCAGTTATGACAGCAAATTTATCTATTCCTAAAGGATACGGAAGAATAGTAAGAAATGATGATTTATCAATTGATAAAATTGTTGAAGAAAAAGATGCAACAGAAGAAATTAGGAAAATAAAAGAAATAAATACAGGAATATTTTGTTTTAAGGGAAAACTTTTAAAAAGTGCTCTTAAAAAAATTACGACAGATAATTCCCAAAATGAGTATTATCTGACGGACACAATTACAGTTTTAAATAATGAAGGATTTAAAATCGGCGGGTGGCTCTTGGATGATGCAGATGATATAAAGGCTGTAAATGACAGAGTCCAGCTTGCGGAAGTATCAAAAATAATGCAGAAAAGAATAAACCAAAAACATATGTATGCAGGGGTTACGATAATTGACCCGGATAATACTTATATTGAAGATTCCGTTACAATTGGAAGAGATACCATAATTTATCCCAATACTTATTTAGAAAAAGGGACAATTATCGGCAGTCATTGCACAATCGGTCCCAATACAAGGATTATAAATTCTCTTGTAAAAAATAATGTTACAATAGAAAGTTCAAAGGTAGTTGAATCAGCAATAGATGATATGACAAATGTAGGTCCTTTTGCTTATTTAAGACCTGGCAGCAATTTAGGCAAAAATGTAAAAATAGGCGATTTTGTTGAAGTTAAAAAATCAACAATAGGCGATAATTCGAAATCATCACACTTATCATACATAGGTGATGCAGAAGTGGGCAAGAATGTAAACATTGGCTGCGGAGTTGTGTTTGTTAATTATGACGGAAAAAATAAGCATAAAACAATTGTAGGGGACGGGGCTTTTGTAGGAAGCAATTCTAATTTAATTGCTCCTGTTACGGTAGAAGATGGCGGATATGTTGCTGCAGGCTCAACAATAACTGATGATGTAAAAAAAGGCGATTTGGCCATTGCAAGGGCAAGACAAGTTAATAAAGAGGGAAAAGGGAAAAATAGATTTTAATGAGGTTATTATGTTTATAATTGCAGGACTTGGCAATCCGGGTAAGGAATATACGAGCACCAGGCATAATGCAGGTTACATGGCTATAGAATATTTGGCACAAAAACTTAATGTAAAACTGAATAAGCTTAAATTTAACTCTGTATATGGGGATGTTTCCATAAACGGTGAAAAAGTCATGCTTGTAAAGCCTGTAACCTATATGAACAAAAGCGGTATTGCCATAGCAGAAATAATGAAATTTTATAAAATTGAAATGGAAAATTTGATTGTTATTTATGATGATATTGATTTACCCTTAGGTACATTAAGAATCAGACCAAATGGCAGCTCCGGCACTCATAATGGAATGAAATCTGTTATAAGCAGCATAAACAGCGGAGAATTCCCCCGTATAAGAATAGGCATAGGAAGGAATGAACAGATGGACTTGGCTGACTATGTTCTGCAGAAATTTACTCAAGCAGAAAAAGATGTAATTAATCCAATTATAGAAAAGGCAGCAGAAGCTTCCTTGGAGATTATTAAAAATAATGTTGACGGTGCTATGCAAAAATACAATATAAAAAATATAAGTGAGTAATAAGGAAGGGGGACACACCTTTAAATGACAGAAAGTCTTTGCGGGTGAGCATTTAAAGGAATGTCCCCAAATTAAAAATATATGAACAAGATTTTGTTTGACCAATTTCAAAGAACAGAAAAATACAATAAAATATTACAAAATCATAATAAAAGAAAAAGCCAGCTCATCCAAGGAATCAATGAGGACGGATTGGCTTATTTGGCATGCAACCTGTTGGATGAATCAAGCAAAATATTAATTCTTACAAGCAGTGATGCAAAATCAAAAAAGTATGAAGAAAGTATAAAAGCCTATACTGATAATTCGCAAAGGCTTCAAGCAAAAGAATTCATGTTGTACAATGTTGATGCTTTAAGCAAGGATACAGATTATAAAAGGGCGAATTTATTAGATAATATTTTACATAAACATAAATACATAGTAACAGCTTCAATTAATTCTTTGATTACAAGGGTGATGCCTAAAGATAGGTTTAAGGAAAGTATTATAGAATTAAAGTATGGTAAAAATTATGATTTAAATGAATTAAGAAGCAATTTAATTAAGCTAAAATATGAAAGAGTCGATGCAGTAGAAGGAGTTGGACAATTTTCAGTAAGGGGAGGAATTATCGATATATTTTCGCCCTCTGAAGAAAACCCCTGCAGGGTAGAATTCTTTGATGATGAAATAGACTCAATAAGGTTAATTGATTTAAAAACTCAGCGCTCAGTGAAAAATTTAAAAAGTGTAAGAGTAATTCCATGCAGTGATATATTGTTTAAAAAGGAAGAGATAAAAAGCATTTTATCTGAAGTTGAAAAGGATTATAATGAGCGAAAAAACAATACAAAACTAAGCAAGGAAGCATTAAAAAGTCTGAAAAATTTATACAAGAGCTACCAGGATAAGCTGATAGGCGGTATAGGTATTGAAAACGCAGATTTGATGGTATCCTTCATAAAGGATAGCTTTGTAAATATTTTAGATTATTTTGAGGATGATTTTATTCTTATTGTTGATGAGCCAGAAAGAGTTTTTGAAGAAATTCAAACCTTGAATGAAAGCTTTCAGCTTAAATTCAGTGAATTATTTGAAAATGGCGAAATATTTAAAAACCAAAGCAATGCTTATGTAAGAGAAGATGAACTTCTGTCGGAAATTCAAAAAAGACCCTTTATCTCCATTAACGGAAAAGAAAAAATTATCAGAACAGATACTTCCCTTCATATGCTTTTTAAGGAAGCACCTTCTTATTATGGTAAAATCGAGGATTTGTCCAAAGAATTAAACAGGCTGAAATACAAGGGCTACAAGGTAGATATCATTCTTGGCAGCTATGAAAGCTGCCAAAAGCTTTATAATTTGTTAAATGATTATGATTGTACCACAAGCCTGTCAAGAGATGCAAATAAAGCTGAAAGCGGACAAGTGGTTATTGCACCGGGAGAATTAAAAAAAGGCTTTGAATATTACGACAATAAAATTCTTGTGCTTACTGAAAGTGAAGTACTTGGTTCAAGCAGACATAAATCTCTTAAGTCAAAAAAGCACAAAGGTTCTGCAATAAATATTTTTACAGATTTGAAAATCGGTGATTACGTAGTACATGAACATCATGGTATTGGACAGTATGTGGGAATTGAAAAAATTGAAGTGCAAAATATCCAAAAGGATTACTTGTGCATCAAGTACAAAGCTGAAGATAAACTGTATGTTCCCGTAGACCAAATGTCTCTTATCCAAAAATATATAGGTTCAGATTCTGAAAAGCCAAAGCTTAATAAAATGGGCAGCTCGGATTGGATAAAAACCAAAGAGCGCTCAAAGGCAGCCATAGAAAATATGGCAGGCGAATTAATAAAGCTCTATGCCAAGAGAAAAGTACTGAAGGGTTATGCATTTTCCAGGGATTCAGAATGGCAAAAGGAATTTGAATATAAATTTCCTTTTGAAGAAACAGATGACCAGCTTCGTTGCATAAAAGAGATCAAAAAGGATATGGAAAAGTCTGTCACCATGGACAGACTGCTTTGCGGGGATGTTGGATTCGGTAAGACTGAAGTAGCAATGAGAGCTGCATTTAAAGCAGTTATGGATTCTAAGCAAGTGGCAATTTTGGTCCCCACAACTATATTGGCTCAGCAGCACTATACAAATATAGTTGACAGATTCAGGGGATACCCCATTAAAATTGAAATGCTGAGTCGTTTTAAAACACCATATCAGCAAAACAAAATAATCAGTGATTTAAACAAAGGTTTAGTTGATATTGTAATAGGTACCCATAAACTTCTTTCCAAAGAACTTAAATTTAAGGATTTAGGTCTTTTGATAATAGATGAGGAGCAAAGATTCGGTGTAAAACATAAGGAAATGATTAAGCAGCTTAAGTCAAACATTGATGTTCTTACACTGTCAGCAACGCCCATACCCAGGACCCTGCACATGTCTATGATAGGTGTAAGGGATATGAGCATTATATCTGAACCTCCCGGAGACAGGCTTCCTATTCAAACTTATGTTATAGAATATAACGAGGGATTGATAAAGGATGCCATAGAAAAAGAAATTGACAGGAAAGGCCAGGTTTATTATGTTCATAACAGGGTAATTGATATAGACCACACTGCATCGAAACTCCGAAAATTGTTGCCTAATGCCCGTATTGCAGTAGCTCACGGGCAAATGAGCGAAAGGCATCTTGAAAATATTATGTTTGAATTTGTCAATAAAGAATATGATATTTTGGT
>CAZTXR010000134.1:0-5569 GCA_964617605.1 uncultured Clostridia bacterium
TCACATAATGAAGCAGTTAAAAAAGGATTTGCAGATTGTATTTATTTAGATCCTTCTACACATACAAAAATTGATGAAGTAGGAGCTGCCAACTTCTTTGGTATCACAAAGGACAATAAATTTGTAACACCTCATTCATCTTCTATACTTCCGAGTATAACAAGAATTTCATTGATGCAGGTTGCAAAAGACTACTTAGGTCTTGAAGCACTTGAAACAGAAGTATATATAGATAAAATTGATGAATTGAAAGAAGCAGGTGCTTGCGGTACTGCAGCGGTTATAACGCCAATCGGCGGAATTGAGCACAAGGGCAAATTCCATGTATTCCACAGTGAAACTGAAGTAGGCCCTGTAACTAAAAAATTATATGATACCTTGTATGGAATTCAGATGGGTGATGTAGAGGCTCCCGAAGGCTGGATCTACAAAGTACTGTAAAAAAAGAATACCAAAGGGGACAGTGGATATGGACAGTGGGGACGTATCCATACTGTCCCATTTTTTTGTTCTTTAATATTTCAATATTATATGATATTATAAAACATGACGGGGGGACGGGGTTGCTGTCATGCTATTGAACATGACGGGGGGACGGGGTTGCTGTCATGCTATTGAAAATAATGAGGAAGATTATGAAACAAATTATTAAAGAATGTGCATATAAATTAGGAATTGATACGGTTGGGATAACAGACAGGACTGATTATTCTTATTTGGAAGACTTCTTAATCAAAAGGAGAAACAATAATCAAGCTTCCGAATTTGAAGAAGCTGATATAAATAAAAGATTAAGTGCAAAAAATCTATTACCTGAAGTAAGGAGTATAATTGCCATAGGAGTTCCTTACGGGGAAGGTTACAAAATTCCTTCATTTTCAGAAAAAGGATTATTGAGTGTGTCTTCTCACGGTGTGGATTATCATAAAAAAGTAAATGAATTATTATATAAATTAGCCAAAGATCTAGCAAAATATATTGATTTTAAACAAATAGCCTGCGTAGATACAAGTTTTCTTATAGATAAAGAAATTTGCAAAAATTCGAACTTGGGGAATTACGGAAAAAATAGCCTTCTCATTAACAAAAGAAGGGGCTCTTTTATTAATTTAGGATATCTTTTGACTGATATTGAAATAGAAGGGGATAATATATCAGAGGAAGATATTTGCGGTTCTTGCAATATTTGTGTAAAAAGCTGCCCTAACAGTGCAATTTTTGAAAATGGGGGTATTAATCCAAAAAAATGTCTCTCTTATTTAACACAGACAAAAAATTATATCCCTTTGGAATACAGAGAGAATATGGGCAATCAAATATACGGCTGCGATATGTGTCAGCTTGTATGTCCTAAAAATAAAGAAGTTTTAAATAAATATACTAATGAAGATTATTCGGATTTAATTATAGATTTTAAAGAAATGCTTACTATTCCAAACAAGGATTTTTTAAATAAATACGGGCACCTGGCGGGCAGCTGGAGAGGTAAAAATATTTGGAAAAGAAATGCCCTTATATCAATAGGAAATTTAAAAATCAATTCCATGTTCCAAAATGTTAAGGATGAGCTTCAAAATCCTTCTGAAACCATAAAGATTTATGCTGCCTGGTCCCTGTTAAAATTAAATAAATTCCTTGCAAGGGATTTATTATATAAAAATTTAAAATATGAAAATGACAATATCAAAAACGAATTCTTAAAATTGTTGGAGGCCAAATTATGATGATAGGTTCTTGTGAAATTGAAATTATAATATATGAGTCTAATTCCCTTAAGGAAAAAAGACATGTAATTAAGAGTATAATAGAGAGAATTAAGTCAAAATTCAATGCTTCCGTGGCTGAGGTCGGATTTAATGAATTATGGAACAGATCAATGATAGGATTCGCAGTTGTTTCAAACAATAAAAATTTGTGTGAAGAATCAATAAATAAGATTATAACCTTTGTGGATAATGATGAAAGGGTTGAAATATTAAATTGCTATAAGGAGATTATTTGATGACTAAAAGTGAAAAAGTATATGAATTATTAAAAGAAGCTTATCCGGATGCAAAATGCGGCCTTGATTACAAGACACCTTTTCAGCTCTTAATATCAACAATGCTCAGTGCCCAGGCTACAGATAAAAGTGTAAATAAGGTTACTGAGGAATTGTACATGCAGTATCCTGATTTAGAAAGTTTTATGACCTTATCTCAGGATGAAATTGAAGAAAAAATAAAGAAAATCGGATTATATAAGAATAAATCAAAAAATATATTTAAATTGCTTAGAGTCTTAAAAGATAAATACAAAGGAGAAGTTCCCAAAAATATGGATGATTTAATGTCTCTTCCGGGAGTAGGAAGAAAAACAGCATCAGTAGTATTGGTTGAAGCTTTTAAGATACCTGCTTTTCCTGTGGATACCCATATTTTCAGAATAACAAGAAGAATAGGCCTTGCAAAGGGAAATACTGCCGATAAGGTATCTGATGAAATGATGAAAAAACTTCCTAAGTACAAATGGCATCTCATGCACCATCTTTTAATAACCCATGGAAGAAGAACCTGCATAGCCCAATCACCAAAATGTGAAATTTGCAATGTTAATGATTTATGCAATTATTATAGGGAAACAGTTAAGAAGCAATATTAAATTTGTCTTTATTATATTTTAATATAATGTTATAATGGCAATTGATTTTAGTTTATAGGAGAAAAGAGAAGAAGATGTCGTTAAATATAGTATTATTTGAGCCTGAAATACCGCAAAACACAGGTAATATTGCACGTACCTGCGCTGCCACGGGCTCAAATCTTCATTTGATTAAACCTTTAGGGTTTTCTGTAAATGATAAATATTTAAAACGTGCAGGGCTTGATTATTGGAAGTTAGTGAATATAAGATATTATGATGATTTTGAAGAATTCAAAAAGATCCTTGGAAGCAACAAGGTATTTATTTCAACTACAAAGGAAAGCAGATTTTATACCGATGCAGATTACATTGATAATTGTTATATTATTTTTGGAAAGGAAACTGCAGGTCTGCCTGATTATATACATGAAGAATATAAAGGAAACAGAATTAAAATTCCAATGATTCAAAATGAACATGCAAGGTCTTTAAATTTGGCCAATTCAGTGAACATTGTAATGTATGAAGCCTTAAGACAATTAGGATTTCCACAAATGCTATAGGAGGAATTATGGATATTGCTATTAATGTAATCGGGGGCATGGGATTATTTCTCTTTGGAATGATTTACATGGGAGATGGTCTCCAAAAAGCCGCCGGAAATAAAATGAAGGATATTTTAGCAGCCTTAACTAAGAATAAATTGATGGGTGTATTGGTCGGTACCCTTGTTACAGGAGTAATTCAAAGCAGCACCGCCACAACAGTTATGGTTGTCGGTTTTGTAAATGCCGGATTAATGAATTTAAATCAGGCAGTAGGGGTTATAATGGGAGCAAATATCGGTACCACAGTAACTGCTCTATTAGTATCCCTTAATATAACAAAAGTTGCAACACTTTTGGTTGGTGTGGGAGTAATAATTTCTCTTGTTGCTAAAAAGAAAAAAATAAAAAGTATTGCGGAAGTTATTATTGGCTTTGGAATTTTGTTTATCGGCATGGATATTATGAAAAACGCTATGCTGCCTATGCAGTCTAATCCTATATTTACCAATATGATGACCCGGTTCAACAACCCCTATTTTGGTATTTTAATTGGTTTTATAATGACTGTAATACTTCAAAGCAGCAGTGCTACAACAGGTTTATTGATTGCAGTAGCCGCATCGGGCATAATATCGTTTGAACAGGCATATCCCATAGTTTTCGGACAAAATATAGGAACATGCGTCACAGCATTAATATCAAGCATAGGTGCTAATAAAACGGCAAAAAGAGCCGCCGTAATACATTTATTGTTTAATGTAGTTGGAACATTATTATTCATGCTGATTTTAAGAGGTCCAGTACAATCAATAGTCTATAAAATTGCTCCTTTTGATATTCCTAAGCAAATTGCGGCAGGTCATATATTTTTTAATATACTGAATGTAATTATTATGTTTCCATTTTCAGGCTTGCTGGTTAAGGCATCAGAGTTTATTATCAGAAAAGATGACAGTGAATCAGACCGTATAACAAAATATATAGATGACAGACTATTAATAACACATTCAATAGCTTTAACTCAAACTTCAAAGGAAGTACTGCATTTAGGCAATATAGCTTATGCGCAATTTGAAGAAGCTAAAAAGGCTTTATTTAATAACAGCGAAGAATCTGTTTATAAAGTATTTGAACTTGAGAAAAAAATAAATGAAATCAATAAAGCTGTTTTGGAGTATTTGGTAAAGCTTGACAAGATTGCATTAACAAACTACGAAAAGGATAAGTTGGTAGTTTTAATGAATTCCATAAATGATATAGAAAGAGTTGGTGACCATATCGATAATATTGGGGAGTTGGTTTTATATAAGATAGAAAATAAAGCTAATTTTTCGGATGAAGCAAGCGAAGAAATTAAAGAAATGTTTGATAAAACAATGGGAGCATTCAAGCATTCGTTAAATGCCTTAGCATCATTGGAATATGAAGAGTGCAAAACAGTAATGGATTATGAAGAAGAAATTGATAAAATGTATAAAACACTTCGAAACAATCACATTGAAAGGCTGAATAACTTTATTTGCGATCCTAATTCCGGAATTGTATTTTTGGACATTATAAGCAATTTAGAAAGAATCGGAGATCATTCATTAAATATAGCAGAATCAATAATTGAAGTAATATAAGAAGAGATTGTTAAAGTTCATACTATATCTGTTAGGCATCTTAAATACAGCGATGCATTTCATAGATTGACGGATATATCTTATAACAATGTAAAAGACAAGACTCTTGGAATTCATAACAATGATGGCATGTGGACTCATATTAAATTAAGAAGGAAGCAAAATGTCAAATATTTATCAAAAATCGAGAATTTATAAAATAACAGTTGATTTATGGTAAAAAATTATATATACTAAGTTTAAGTGAATATTGGATGACGTTCGCGGGAGAGACTGTTATGTTATTAACAGCGCCGAAGGAAATAAGTTATAAATTATAGCCATATTGTAATGACTATCTCAGGCAAAAGGACCGTGTACTGACAAATCTCTGGAAAGCGCAAGCACCGAAGGGGCAACTCCGAAAGGACGAAACTCTCAGGTTAATAACAGGGCAGGAGGCAGGATATTTTTATTTTGCTTTCTGCCCTTATTATATTATAAAGAGGAAAAAGATGATTATTACTAACAACGATTGGGTACTAAACAAGTATAAGGATAATTATAATATTATATTTGTGGATGGAGATTTTAAGGATGTATTGCTTAATGTAAGGGACAGGCTGCATTTAGGATATGAGCTTTTGACACATCCCCTGGGAGGAAGCGTAAAGCCTGATGAAACACCATATAAATCTATAATTATAACTGATAATAAAAATAATTTTGACATTAGTTCTATTTATATGATTGAAAATGCAATAATTACATATGATAAGTTCAATAAAGATAAGC
>CAZTXR010000135.1:0-5535 GCA_964617605.1 uncultured Clostridia bacterium
AAAGAGATTGAAAAAAATGCATAAAATATACTCAATGTTAGGTATTGCTCGTAAGAGCGGAAATATTTCCATTGGATTTGATGCTTCTGTAATGGATGTAGAGAAAAACAAGAGTTTTTTGGTCATAATTGCATCTGATGCTTCAGATAAAACAAAGAAGAACATAAAATTTGTATGTGATAAATATAAGAGCAATTATATTGAATTTGGCGAAAAAGAAATAATAGGAAAAAGCCTTGGAAGAAAGGTGGTGGGCGTTCTGTCAATCAGTGACAAGAACATAGCATCGTATATATTAAATAATCAATAAACCGGAGGTATGCATGAGAATATATGAATTAGCAAAAGAATTAGATATTAACAGTAAAGAACTGGTAGATTTGGTGGAACAGGAATTAGGGATACCGGTAAAAAATCATATGAGTTCCTTAACTGATTTAGAAGTAATCAGATTTAAAAAAGCATTAAGTATTTTAAATAACAGTAAAAAAGCAAAGACTGTTAAGACGACAAAAGTTGTTGTTATAGATGACGAGCCCTTGGTTGACGAAAAAATAGATTTAAATCAGGCAAAACTTAAAAAGGTTGATAAAAATTTAATATCACCTGTTAAAAAACCTGCAGTTCAAAAAACTTCAACGCAAAAGCCCTCAGTCCAAAAACCGGGAGCTGCAAAGCCATCTCAAACAGATGTTGAAAAGAAAGATTTTAAGAAGAATTTTAATAAAAACAAGCAAAACACTAAGAAAAAACCATACCCGCAACAGCAGCAAACAGTGCATCCTGAGCCAAAACCACAGCATAAGGTTAAAAATATCAGCATGGAGGATTCTATAGTTGTCAGGGATTTTGCCGACAAATTAGGTGTTCCTGTAAATGTGGTTATATCTAAGTTAATATTGCTTGGAATTATGGCTAACATGAACCAGGAAATTGACTTTGACACAGCCTCCTTGATAGGCGAAGAATTAGGCGCTAAAATAAGCAAAATAGAGGTTGTTGATGAACTTCAAAATTTGGAGGATTCATTATTTAAAACGGTTGAAGAAGATGAGAGCCAAATGGTGGCAAGACCTCCTATTGTTACTGTTATGGGTCATGTTGACCATGGCAAGACATCTCTTTTGGATGCCATAAGAGATACTTCAGTTACGGAGCAGGAAGCAGGCGGCATCACTCAGCATATAGGAGCATCACAGGTAGAAATAAACGGCAAAAAAATAACTTTCTTGGATACACCCGGCCATGAAGCCTTTACGGCAATGAGAGCAAGAGGTGCAAAGGTTACTGATATAGCAATAATTGTGGTTGCTGCTGATGATGGCGTAATGCCTCAGACAGTTGAAGCAATAAACCATTCCAAGGCTGCTGGGGTCCCCATAATAGTTGCAGTAAATAAAATAGATAAACCCACAGCTAATCCGGACAGAGTAAAACAAGAACTTTCAGAACATGGTGTAATATCCGAGGACTGGGGCGGGGATACCATATTTGTTCCTGTTTCGGCTAAAAAACGAATAGGAATTGAAGACTTGCTTGAAATGATACTCTTGGTTGCTGAAGTTCAGGAATTTAAGGCTAACCCGAACAGAAGCGCAAAAGGAACAATCATCGAATCTAAATTGGATAAGGGCAGAGGTGCTGTTGCTACTGTTTTAATTGAAAATGGAACACTTAAAAAAGGTGATTACGTGTTGGTGGGAAGCGCCCACGGCAAAATCAGAGCAATGTTTAACTCCAAAGGCAAAAGAATAAACCAGGCAGGTCCTTCGGTGCCTGTTGAGATACTTGGGCTTTCAGAAACACCTCAAGCAGGAGATGTTTTAGTTGTAATGGACAATGAAAAGGATGCTAAAAATGTTGCCGAAAAACGCAAGAGTAAAAAGCATGCAGAGAGCATCAATGTCTCGTCAAAAGTATCATTAGATGATTTGTACGAAAGAATTCAAAAGGGTGAAGTTAAAGATTTAAATATTATTATAAAAGCAGATGTAAGCGGCTCAATAGAAGCAGTTAAACAATCTTTGCAAAAACTAAGCATGGAAGAAGTTAAGGTTAATCCTATACATGGCGGAGTAGGCGGAATAAACGAAAATGATATAATGCTTGCTTCTGCATCCAATGCAATTGTAATCGGTTTTAACGTAAGGCCTTCAATAGCTGCAATGGACCTGGCCAAACAGGAAAGTGTTGATGTACGTACTTACAATATAATTTATACTGCCATTGAAGACATTCAATCTGCAGTCAAAGGTATGTTAGCTCCTGTATATAGGGAAGTTGTTATGGGAAGAGCCGATGTAAGACAGACCTTTAAGGTTCCAAATGTGGGAGTTGTTGCAGGTGTATATGTAACCAGCGGAAAAATCACCAGAAAATCTAAAATCAGATTGCTTCGTAACGACATAGTTATTCATGATGGACAAATATCATCACTAAGAAGATTTAAAGATGATGTGTCTGAGCTCAACAGCGGTTATGAAGGTGGAATCGGCATAGAAAAATACAATGATATAAAGGAAGGCGACTCAATGGAAGCCTATATCATGGAAGAAATAAAAAGATAGCAAAAAGGGGTAAAATATGGCAAAGAGAAGAAACAACAGATTGTCGGGGGAAATGAAAAAAGTAATTTCAGAAATTATAAGAACTGATGTAAAGGACCCTCGCATATCAGAACTGATGAGTATAACAGATGTTCATGTAACAGAAGACTTAAAATTTGCTAAAATTTATGTATCTGACTACAATGACCTTGATCAAACATTGATTGCTCTTCAAAGTGCTAAGGGTTTTATAAGAAAAGAAATAGGAAAAAAGATTAAAATGAGAATTATTCCTGAGCTTATATTCATCAAGGATGATTCAATTGAAAAGGCTTTGTATATGAGCAGTCTTATAGACAAAGTTATTGAAGAGGAAAATACCAGAAAGGTTCAAGATAATGAGTCTGATGATGAATGATGCAAATGAAATATTTCATTTAATAAATAATTCGCACAAAATTTGCATAGCAGGCCATAAGGCGCCTGACGGGGACTGTATAGGGTCAGTAATGGCCCTCTGCCATTTTCTTAAACCTTTCGGCAAGGCAGTTTCAGTATTTATCGACGGAATCATCCCTTTCAATTACAGGGCATTTGTTGATGAAAATATTATAGCAAAAGAATATAAGAATGAAGATTTTGATCTGTTGTTTGTATTAGACTGCAGTGATACTAAGAGGCTTGGAAAATTTGAGCCGGTTTTAAGAAATTCAAAGAAAACAGTAGTCATTGATCATCATAAAACAAATGAAGGATTTGGAGATATTAATATAATAGATGCAGAAATGAGCTCAACCGGAGAGCTCTTGTATGACATATTGAAAAGCTCAGGGCTAAATATTCCTAAGGAAGCTGCTGTTTCTTTATATGTTGCTGTTTTAACGGATACCGGAAAGTTTTCTTATTCGAATACTTCAAGCCAAACACACGTAAAGGCTGCAGAGCTTATTAACCTTGGTGTTGATGTTGCTGAAATTGACAATATAGTGTACAATTCAAAGCCTTCAAATATAGTGAGGGCATTTATAGATTGCATCAATAATATCGAGTTATACTATGACAACAAATTTGGCATAACAGCGATAACAAAAGAAATATTAAATAAAAACTCGGCTGAAATGGCAGATGTTGACGGTATTGTTGAATATATAAGAGAAATAAAAGAAGTTGAAGTATCTTGCCTGCTAAAAGAAAATGATAAAGGTACAAAGGTAAGCTTAAGGTCAAAAAACAATACAGATGTATCGGCAATTTCTGTAAAATACGGCGGTGGCGGCCATGCAAAGGCTGCAGGTTTTGAAGTTAATGATAATCTTGAAAATACAAAACGATTGATGATTCAAGAATTTAAAGAATACTTTGGATAAGATGATAGGCATATTAAATATATTGAAACCAACAGGCATGACATCTCATGATGTGGTAAGTGCCGTCAGAAAAATATTAAACATGAAAAAGATAGGCCATGCAGGAACCTTAGACCCCAATGTTGCAGGTGTTTTGGTTATTTGTGTGGGTAAAGCCACAAAATTCAGCGAGTATTTAATGAATGGCGATAAAGAATATGTGTGCGAGCTTATATTGGGGCAAAGCACTGATACTCAGGACAGCTATGGCACAGTCATGGAAAAGTCTCATAAAGATAGTGTCAGCAAAGAAGAATTATGTAAGGTTTTGAAAGAATTTATGGGAGAACAAATTCAAATTCCACCTGCATATTCTGCAGTAAAGTTAAATGGCAAAAAATTATATGAGTATGCAAGACAAAATATCATAGTTGAAAAAGAAGGCAGACCCATAACAATTAAGGATATAGTTCTCCTAAAGTTTAACGGAGACAGGGCCTTGTTGAAAGTCAAATGCAGCAAGGGAACATATATGAGGACCCTGTGCAACGATATTGGAAGACGTCTTGGGACCTATGGACATATGGGAATTTTAGTCCGAACTGAGTCAAAAGGTTTACATATTTTAAATTCTGTAAACCTAAATCAGCTTAAAATATTAGCTGATAGAGGCAGATTGCATGAATGCCTTATTCCTGTTGAGGAAATATACAAGTTAGATAAAATCTATATAAGTGAGAAACACTACGATAGGCTTATTGCCGGAAATGAAGTGCCTGCAGAAATAGATATAAGAAGTGACGAAAATTATGTATATTGCAGAAACAAGCTTATTGGTTTAGGCAAAAAGGTTGATAAAAATACAATAAAAATAGACAAAATGCTTATGTAAGCTAAGGTGAAACATATGAGAAATGTAAACGGATCATGTATAGCAATAGGTAACTTTGACGGTATACATGTAGGACACGATGTACTTATCAGAAGGATGATTGATTTAAGCAATGAAAGACAATTGGACAGTATAATAATTACATTTAAATATATTAAAAGAGATCTTAAAAAATCTTCTATGAATATGAAATATATCAATAGTCCTTATTCCAAATTTGAAATATTAAAATCATACCCTGTAAATGAGGTTGTGGAAATTGAATTAAATGAGACTGTATCTAAATACAGCCCTGAACAATTTATAAAATTGCTGGTTGATAAATACAAGGTAAAATATATTGTGGTAGGTTATAATTTTACATTCGGACACAAAGCAAGCGGCAATATTAATACACTAAAAGAGTTTCAGGAGAAATACGGATACTTTGTGGAAGAGATATACCCTGTTAAATATAATGGTATTGCAATCAGCTCAACTTTAGTGCGTCAATTATTGATTGAAGGAAAAATAAATGAAGCTAATACATTATTATTAAATAAATATACTATTTTTCATGATGAACTAAATATAGATTATAATAAAAATATTGGTTTTGTAGATAATAAAAGCAGTATATTGGTTCCGCCCGACGGTAAATATGTAGTTATGGCAGGAAAAAGAGAATATATTTTAACTATAGTATCAAACAAAAATGGAGCTGTCTTAATTTTTGATAAACAAATTGAAGAAAATAAAGATATTGTATTTA
>CAZTXR010000136.1:0-5527 GCA_964617605.1 uncultured Clostridia bacterium
AAATATTGAAAAGTCAATTAATATGATCAATGAAGCTGCAGACGAGGGTGCAGTTTTAATGGTAATGCCTGAAATGGCAAACTCAGGCTACAATTTTGAAAGCAGGGAAGAAGCGTTCAGCTTGGCGGAACATATAGATGACAGCAAAAGCATTAAGGCATGGGAGAAGGTTGCAAAGGAAAGAAATGTATATATAGTTTCAGGAATTACAGAAAGAGACGGAAACAATTTATATAATTCAGCTGTATTGGTGGGACCGGAAGGTTTAATGGGAAAGTACAGAAAGCTACATTTATGGGAGGAAGAATTTTTGTGGTTTGAGCCTGGGAATCTTGGACTTCCTGTATTTAACACTCCCATTGGCAGAATAGGAATTGTTATATGCTACGATATGTGGTTTCCGGAAACTTTCAGAATTCTTGCTGCACAGGGGGCGGATATAGTTTGTATCCCTACTAATTGGGTGCAAATTGATTCCTTACCCGATAATATGAAGAATTTCGGTCCTGTTTTAGCAATGGCAGCTGCACATACAAACGGAATTTATGTTGCTGCAGCTGACAGAGTTGGTCTAGAAAGAGGCATGCCCTTCCCGGGAAGAAGCTTGATAGTAAGAACTGCAGGTATTCCCATTGCCGGACCTGCAGATGATACAGAGCAAATTATTTACGGGAATTGTAATTTTGCAAAGGCCAGAGCTCATGGCATAAATAAGTACAATTCATCCAAGAAGGATAAAAGGTTGGATGTGTATGATGATATGGCAGGATATCTGCCGGAAAAGTGGATATAAACAGTTGAAATAAAATTTAAGGCGGATGATTGTAATGAAATATTTAATATTGATGGGAAGTCCCAGAAAAAATGGCAATACACATTCGCTTGTAAAGCCATTTATAAATGAACTTGACTTGCATAATATTGATCATGAATTAATTTGGCTTTATGATAAAAACATTAAACCTTGCATTGCATGCCGCAATTGTCAAAAAGACTGGTCAATATTCGGCTGCCCCATCAAAGATGACGGGCAGGATATTTTCGATAAAATATTAGGATGCGATAAAATAATTTTAGCAACCCCTATATATTCCTGGTATTGCACCCCTCCCATGAAAGCAGTATTAGACCGCATGGTCTACGGTATGAACAAATATTATGGAGATGAAAAAGGACCTTCCCTCTGGGCAGGTAAAAGTTTAGCAATTATTTCAACTTGTGGCTATAGGCCGGAAAAGGGCACAGATTTGTTTGAAGAAGGAATTAAACGTTACTGCAAGCATTCACTACTGAATTATGAAGGAATGTTAGTCGAAAGACATTTAGGATATGATAGGGAGTTTGTTACAGATGAAAAGATAGAAAATGTAAGGAAGTTTGCCAAAGAATTAATTCAAATGATATGACTGTTAGTTCCACAAATGTTAGATTATGTAAATAGGGTAAAAAAATGTGTGAAATTTGATCACACATTTTTTTAACTTATGTTACATTACAGCATCTAAGTATATGTATATTTTGTATATTATTTTGTCTATCGGGCAACTGCTTTCCTGTCTGATTAAGCAGATAAAAAAGACAGCCTGTGACATTGTGTTAACAAGCAGAAAAGAGTAATTTAAAAAGAGGGTACGGGATTTGGAGAAAAATTAGACGATGAATAAAGATAGAAGTTTGAAAACTATTTTATGATAATTTAATTTAAAGAATACTGATATGATGGATAATTATATAGATTGTTGCTAATTATACAATTTGCATGTTATTGAAGAAATGGTATTCTCGGGATGTTAAACAAAGCACCTTTATATGTTTGTGTGTCATAAGTTTATCATATATTAAAAATTATTACTTTACATAAAGGTTAGTGTGTGATAAGCTATTAACAAAATGTTATTTATACTAAGATACACTTAATATTACTCCATTATGAAACTTAACAGAAAAATACCATAGACGTAAATTCCAATTTAACCTAAGATTATTTTATGTGCGCCTACATCTGTGCTTGGGTTGACGAGGAATTTATATAAATAAGTCATTGCTCCATTGAAATCAATGGCAGGAAACATATTAGACGCATGACTGACAGAAAACAAGGAGGAGTATCATTATGAAAAAGAATTGGTGTATTATCCTGATAGCTTTACTGATATTAAGTGCAGGATGTACTGCTAAACCGGCGGACAGCCAACCTCAGACACCGGTTGAAACACCGAAACAAGAGGAAGCTGCACCGCAGGAACCTGCTGTAGTTGAGCCGGTATCAACAAAAATATTACGTACGGCTGACTGGGTAAATACATATCCGGAAGTATACGAAAGCTTTAAATTAGGTGCAACTGTAATTAAAGATGATGGCAGCAACAGAACGCATTCACATGCCAATCTGATGGAAACCTGTACTAATCAGGTAGCAGCTAAATATAGCGATATGAGCGTTTATTTTAATACTGTTACTATGAGATGCTTATTCTGTAAATCCGATGATGCATTGGAATTATATAATAAGTATGGCGACGATGCATTTGAAATGAGTTACAATGAAGTAATAGGCATGGTTGAAGATATGTGGGGATGTTATATGTGCCATGAAAATGAGCCGGGCAAAAAGGTTACCGCAACTATCCCATTTTGGGTTCCTTTAACTGCAAATACCCCTAACCCTGTACCTGCTGCTGATTCAACTTGCGGTCAATGTCATAATGCTTTGGGAGCATTCAGAGCACTGGAAGGTTTGACTGTAGAAATGATGGAGTCTTTCACACCATATAAATACGGATATAAGGCTGATGATATGCGCAGAGCATTCACAGAACAACCTGCAAATGTGACCGGGACAAGCGTTGATAAAGAAACAGGTCTTGTTACATATACTATGGGTCATCCTGACGTAGAAATATTCCAGGGCAGCACGCATCAAAGCATGGGCTTGAGCTGTTATTCATGCCATATGCCAGAAACAACAAAAGATGGCAAAACATACAGATCTCACGATGCTTCCGGCTCACCGCTTACAAATGAAGCCGCAATGCAAAGTTGTCTTTCATGCCATTCAAATGGCAAGATCGTAAGCGAACCGGTAGATTCTGCTGATGGTATGGTAAACTTTGTTAAAGGAAAACAAGGTGAAATTGCTGCATTAGAAAACAAAGTAAATGAAGATGTTAAGAAACTCTATGATTTGGTACTTGCTGCTGTACAAGGCGGAGCAAGTGATGCAGATCTTGAGCAAGCACGCGAAGCTTATACTACTGCGAAATTCTATTCAAATTTCTGCAGAGGCGGGGCAACAGAATCAGGTGTAAAATCACCGCATAATTATGATGAAATGAAAGATCTTCTTACAAGGGCACAAGACTTGCTTGATAATGCGATTGGTTCATTTTAAACTTAAAATCTTATAATGATTTAATCAAACACCAGCTTGGGCAATTTAGGCGCAATAATTTGCCCAAGCCGGTTAGAAATTATGAGTTCCATAAAAATTTTTTGGAAGGTGAAATTTTGAAAAACAGATTTTACGATGATTCAAACACCGTTGAAACAATGATAAAAATTTATTGTCAAGGCAACCATGGCACTCTTGGGGATGTATGTGATGAGTGCCTTGAATTAACTGAATATGCCAGCAGCAAATTAAAAAATTGCAAATTCGGAGAAAAAAAGCCTGTGTGCGGCAAGTGCACAGTACATTGCTATAAACCCGAAATGCGTGAAAAAATTAAAAGGGTGATGCGTTATGCCGGTCCCAGAATGGTATATAAGCACCCTATTATGATGTTTAAATATATAATAAACAAGGTTATCCATTAGTAGAATTTTTAAGGAGGGAAACTTTTGAATCTTCAAGGCATAATAATTGGAGCAGCAGCATTTTTAATAATAGGTATCTTTCACCCTATCGTAATTAAAGGTGAGTACTATTTTGGAAAAAGAATTTGGCCGATTTTCCTAATAGCAGGGATCTTGTTTATTTTATTATCCGCACTTGTTAAAGGAGTGATATTTTCCTCGGTAGCAGGAATATTCGGATTTTCATCCTTATGGAGTATTCAGGAAATATTTGAACAGGAACAAAGGGTAAAAAAAGGATGGTTCCCTAAGAATCCTAACCGACGGAAGTGACCCTGTGGTTAAATCGGTAGAATCAGTAACTAAGCTTTCCTTATTCATAAGGAAGCAATCACAATTATTCGGGAGCAGACAATGAGAAAGTCATTAAAAATTTTATGCATAATATTAGGTTTTACCTTTGTTGGAATAGGTGCAATAGGTGCAGCTTTGCCGGTGTTGCCTACGACTCCTTTTCTGTTATTAGCATCATTTTTCTTTTCAAGAGGTTCTGACAGGTTTAACAATTGGTTTATATCTACAAAATTATACAAAAATTATTTGCAAGAATTTATACAAAGAAGAACAATGAAGTTAAGCACAAAAATTTCATTATTAATACTGTCGACAACAACCTTGCTTTTATCGGTGCATGCCGTAAATAATATATATTTCAGAATTTTTATTCTTATAATTTTAATTTATCAATACTATTATTTCATATTTAAGATAGGGACAATGAAAAATCCTCTTAAAGAGAAAGCTTGTGTTGCAAGAATAGATCAAAGTATGGAAATATAAAAAATATTTTAGGAAAATTAGCGCTTCATGACCATAAAGCAAAGTTTATAATAGATGAAAAAACAAAATATGTTAAAAAACTTGTCCAAAAATTTATTTTTGACTATAGGAGTTAATATGCTTAAGAAATTTACAAACTTTTTAACAAGCCTTAAGTTCGGTATCATTTTGTTCTTGATAATAGCTGCTTATTCAATAATAGGAACAGTCATACTTCAAGGCATGGAAACTGAGTTTTATTTGCAACAATACGAAACATTAGGAAACTTAATGATTTTTCTGCAATTTGACCATGTGTACAGTTCAACTATTTACCTGGTTATAATATTTATTTTTATAATAAATTTAGTCGGCTGCACTATAAAAATTCTACCCGGTCAATTAAACAGAATGAAAAGCACATATATACCAAAGAGCGGCATAAACAATGAAAATTTATATGAAGAGAAAATGGATATTGAAAATATCAAAAAAATTCTTCAAAAAAACAGATTTAAAATTATTGACACTGAAAATGGCGCTTATGCGGTAAAACATGGCATAGGGCATATAGGATCTACAATAACCCATTTGGGTATAGTTGTAATAATATTGGGTGCTGTTATAGGAAATATGTTTGCACATGAGGGGCGTGTAAGTATAATGCCCGGTGAAATAAAGGAATTTAAAGAATTTGGATTTGCTGTCGGAGTAAATGATTTTTATATAGATTTCAGGGAAGATGGCTCAATAGGGCAATACTACAGTGAATTAACCGTCTATGAGGGCGGCCAAAAAATAAAGGACAAAAAGATTTGGGTAAATAACCCGCTTAATATAAAAGGAATATATTTTTACCAATCTAATTATGGTTGGGCAAGCAATATACAAATCAGGGATAATGATGGACATG
>CAZTXR010000137.1:0-5521 GCA_964617605.1 uncultured Clostridia bacterium
TTTATAGTATATTTTGCAGCTATAATAATTTTTAAAATAATATGGTAAGAAATATAAAGCTTTTAATTGCATATGACGGCACAGCTTATCATGGCTGGCAAACCCAATTAAACAAGGCTACAATTCAAGAAACAATTGAAAATGCATTAAGAGTCGTTATGAAGCAAAAAGTCGATTTAATAGGCTCTGGAAGGACTGACAGTGGTGTACATGCTTTAGGACAGGTAGCAAACTTTAAAGCAGAAACAAAAATACCCGAAGAACGAATTAAAATTGCCATAAATGCTAATTTACCATCTGATATAAGAATTATGGATTCAGTGGATGTTTCCATGGATTTTAATGCAAGATTTAATGCTGTTGATAAAACTTATATGTATCAGATTTATAATCAGAGGGTATCAAGCCCATTCTATGACAGGTACTCAACCTTTGTTCCGCAGAACTTGGATACTGAAAAAATGCAGGAAGCTCTTAAGTTAATTATTGGAGAACATGATTTTAAAGGTTTTATGGCTGCCGGTTCTCAAGTAAAAACAACAAAGAGAACTGTTCATGATGCAAAGTTGATAAAAGATGGAAATTTGATTAAAATATATATTAACGGCAATGGATTTTTGTACAACATGGTAAGAATAATTGCAGGAACTTTGATTGATATAGGCAAATGTTTAAAGGATGTATCCTGTATGGAGACAGCTCTTATCAATAAGGACAGGACAGTATTAGGACAGACGGCTGCACCTGAAGGTTTATTTTTAATGAATGTAAATTATAAACAATAAAAACAATGGAAGAAATTTTTTGTTGTTTAAAAAAAGTGTTGACTTATGATTTGCAATAGTATAGAATGTCATAGGTATTACTTAGATAGAAAAACCATTCCAATGCCCCGGAGTTAGGTTTTTTGAATAGATAATTAAACTTAGAATATTAATTAAACAGTAGAATTACAGGAGGAAATTAAATGAAATGCTTCTTGGCTAAACCTAATGAAGTTGTAAGGGCATGGTATGTAATAGATGCCGAAGGAAAAACTTTAGGTAGACTTGCAACAGAAGTTGCAAAACTTTTAAGAGGAAAACATAAAGCTATATATACACCATCCGTTGACACCGGAGATTATGTAATAGTAGTTAATGCAGAAAAAGTTGTATTGACAGGTAAAAAATTAGATCAGAAATTATACAGACACCACTCTCAACATCCAGGTGGATTGAAGGAAGTTCCTTACAGAAACTTATTCCAGCAAAAACCTACACAGCCTTTATATTTGGCAGTAAAGGGAATGCTTCCAAAGAACAGCCTTGGAAGACAAATGTTAAAGAAATTAAAAGTATACGCCGGTCCTGAGCACAATAACCAGGCTCAAAAACCGCAAGTATACGAGTTTTAATAGGAGAGGAGGACTATGATGGAAGCACAATACAGAGGAACAGGCAGAAGAAAAAAAGCAATCGCAAGGGTAAGATTAGTTCCCGGAACAGGAAAAATAAATATAAACAAAAGAGACTTGGAAGATTATATAACATATGAAACATTGAGAACTATTGTCAGAGAACCTTTAATGATTACAGATACAATGGGTCAATATGACGTATTGGTAAATGTAAAAGGCGGCGGATACACGGGTCAAGCAGGAGCTATCAGACATGGTATATCAAGAGCTTTGTTACAGGTTGACAATGAGTTAAGACCAATTCTTAAAAAAGCCGGATTCTTGACAAGAGATTCAAGAATGAAGGAAAGAAAGAAATATGGTTTGAAAAAAGCAAGAAGAGCTTCACAGTTCAGCAAGAGATAATAAAATCAATAATAGGGAATTCTGGGGACGGACCTTGGAATTCCCAAAATATATTACAAAGTGTTTTCTTGGCACCCACTTAAAAAATCAAGTATTTTTTGTGGCTCCATAGAATTCTGATTCGAAGGGAGTTTTTTTAATGGAACAAAACAAGGTACAATTTATAACACGCACTGCTCTGATAGCAGCGGCCTATGCAGCTTTTACTTACTTATTTGCAGGATTAAGCTACGAACAGCTCCAGTTTAGAATATCTGAAGTATTGGTATTATTTACATTTATTGAGCCGGGATACAGTCTTGGATTAATATTGGGATGTATATTGGCTAATTTGGGAAGCCCCCTGGGAGTAATTGATATTGCAGTCGGTTCCTTTGCAACGCTATTGGCTATTACGTTTATCGTAAAGGTAAGAAAGATTTTTGGCTGCAATCAAAAAGCATTGATTATTGCAAGCTTTGGACCTGTTATATCTAATGCTTTATTGGTGGGATTGGAATTAACATATTTATTTAAGACTCCTTTTTTAGCAAATGCATTTTACGTGGGGGTTGGAGAATTTGCAGCAGTTACTCTATTAGGGACAGTTGTTGTAAACTCAGTAATGAAAAACAATGTTTTAATCGAAAAACTCAAAAAGTAAAAAAGTAAAAAAGGGACGGTTCTTTTTGTTCTCAAGAACAAAAAGAACCGTCCCTAAAACCGTTAATTTCTCTAATTTGGACTCCCTTAGGAAGCCAGAATTTTAAGGCGCTTTTTTCTGTTGTTACATATATTTCATCAAAGTTATATCTTTCTCCGTCCATACAAACATTTGTAGGTTCAAACAGGTTTACATAAGCTTCTTTTATTTTGTCATAGGTAACATATTTGCTTATTTTGGGGTCTGTCAAATGATTACCCTTTTTGTAACTGCCTAATAAGCCCAATATTTTAGTTCTTGAAAGGTTTTCTACAAAGCATAAATCAAGGATTCCATCGTTTATTTCCGCTTTTGGGGCACAATTGTAGCCGCTGCCGTAATATTGACCATTTGCTATAACACCTATTAAAAACGTACCCTTAATAAGGTTGTTATCTGTTTTAATTTCAATATATTTTCCTAACTTGCTGAATAAGGAATATATTATGGCAAGATAATAGCTGGTTGAGCCTTTAATGAAAGGAATCTTTTTAAATTTATTCATATTAAATGCTACATCAGCATCAAGGCCAATATTTAAAACTGTGGCAGCATATACGTCATTGACCTTTAACAAGTCTATTTTTATCATATCGCCTTCAACTTGTAAGATTATATCATTGAAATTTCCATAATTATTGAAATTTTTTATAAAATCATTTCCTGAGCCTGCCGGTATAACGCCAACGCTTGCATTATCATATTTGTATGCGGCATTAATAAGCTCGTGAAGTGTACCGTCTCCGCCACATGCATAAAAAACAAGATCAACATTTTCTTTGCATTTATTTGCTACAAAGCTTTCTATATCACCCTTAAATTTAGTAACATATACTTCATAATCAACTTTTTTACCCCTTAAATTTAAAGCTATATCTTCGTTTAGCCTCTCTTGTATTTTGCCTTTTCCTGCCACAGGGTTTATAATAAATATGTGCTTCATTTTGTGCCGAACAATCTGTCACCGGCATCTCCCAATCCGGGTACGATGTAGCCTATTTCATTGTATTTTTCGTCAATAGCCGCAGTGTATATTTCAACATCCGGATGTGCTTCCGTAACTCTTTTTAAACCCTCAGGGGCACATACCAAATGAATTGATTTGATTTTTTTGGCGCCGCGGTTTTTAAGCATGGTCAAGGCTCCTATCATTGAGCCTCCTGTTGACAGCATTGGCTCTGTAATAATAACTAATCGGTGTTCTATATCTGATGGCAGTTTGCAATAATATTCGACGGGCTCCAGTGTTTCTTCGTTGCGGTATAAACCTATATGACCTATTTTAGCGTTTGGAATCAAGTCAAGCATTCCATCTACCATTCCAAGACCTGCCCTAAGTACCGGAACAATTGCAATATCTTCTCCGGATAATACCTTGCCTATGGTTTTGCAAATGGGTGTTTCTATATCGATTTCTCTTAGTGGAAGCTCTCTTGTTACTTCATATGCCATAAGCATGGATATTTCTCTTACTAATTCTCTGAAATCTTTTGAAGATGTGTTTTTATCCCTTAGCATCGTCAGCTTATGCAAAATCAAGGGGTGGGATACTAATGTAACATTATTCATATTGTGCTCCTTTATTGTTAAATATGTTATTTAATAGAATTGTATTGTTGACAAACATGTAATATAATTATTATTATATACAAAAAGCTCTTTGTCAATTAATTTTTTAAGGAAGAGGGACACACCTCTAATAATGGGTAAGTCTTTGCGGGTAAGAGGAATGTCCCTGTACTTGGAAGAGGGACACACCTTCAAAGTCGGGTGATTCTATGAGAGATAGCCTTTGAAGGAATGTCCACATATATAGGGAGAAGTTATGATTAAAGGAACGGGAATAGATATAACGGAAGTTGAAAGAATTAAAAATAATTTAATGAACCAGAGTTTTCTTCACAAAATATATTCAAAAAGAGAATTGGAATATCTTGAAACAAGAAAATTTAACCCCCAAACGGCAGCCGGGATGTTTGCTGCAAAGGAAGCTGTTGCAAAATGCCTTGGAAGCGGATTTTCAAATTTTGGCCCCTGCCATATTGAAATATTAAAGGATGAAATGGGAAAACCTGCTGTAAATTTAATAAACAATGCTCTAAAAAGGGCTGGGGAGTTGAATATTACAATTATTCACATATCCGTATCTCATACAAAGGACTTTGCTGTTGCCCAGTGTGTAGCTGAATGATTTGTGGCATATATTAATAAATTTCATCATATAATGGAAGAGGGACACACCTTCAAAGTCGGGTGATTCTACTGTACTTGGGCGAGTCAGTGAAGCAAGTACATGAAGGAATGTCCCTGTACTTGAAGGAGGTTTTGCTTATGAGATTTATAATTTCATGTCTAATTTTAATGCTTCTTATATGTGCTTGCTCTGCTCAGGATGACCCCTTCATTTTGCCTGTTAATTATACAGGTGAGGCATCTATGAAAGTGTACACAGACAAAACGGAAAATGATTATAGGGTAAGTATTATTTGCAGACAGGGAAATTACAGCATAAGGACGGAAACTGAAAATGAAGCTTGGAACCATGCTTATGTATCAGGAAACAGATTTGTTTTAACCAATGATAAGTTTTCTGAAAGCAGTGTAACTATTGAGAATTTTCAATTGACGGAACAGCTGATTCATGATTTTGATTTTGGGAAATTTGATGTATTGGATGTATTGCCGGGAGAATTGATTTATTTTGACGGAACCTACAAACATATTTTGAATTTCAGCAAAGAAAACTTGCTTCCAAGCAAAATTTTTATTTATAAAAATGATAAATTGGTAAAAGCTATACAGTATGAAAAATTAAATATTGAGGAATAATATTAATAATAATTTACGAATAATACAAATGTTACCATACAACTTATATATTGTTTGTGGTAAAATTAATCAGTTATATAAGTGCGCAATTGCGAGGTGTGTATCTTGGCGGAAAATAAAAAAATACTGATTTCAATTCCTGAAAATTTATTGAGGGAATTGGATAATGCTGTAAAAGAAGAAGAAACAAACAGAAGTGACTTTAT
>CAZTXR010000138.1:0-5519 GCA_964617605.1 uncultured Clostridia bacterium
CGCTGATACCGATAATATAACCTCCCTTGACCGAGAGGAGTGACTAAGTGGAGCTGTTATCATTGGAGTTTAATGAAAACGAAAATCATGAGATTTATAATAATATAAGAATAATAACAAATATAGATGAAAGTAATATAAATATAGAATTATCATCTACAGACGAAGGCAATATAAGAATAAGATATTTTACGGATAACAAAATAAACAAAAGAGAATACCTTGAAAAGATAATATCAAAAATAACAAAACTTTTGGTTGAATACACCAAGTTGGTGGGTATAAATACACTTAAGGAAAGTTATTTTTACTTTGATGAGGATGAAGTGGGAACAATTATATCTGATATTGAGGAAGAAATAGACAATGATATTAAAATACAAATAATTATAAAAAACAAGTTTAAAGAAGTTGTAGAAAATTCCACTTCAATTAATTTAAACGGATTTGTAAATTTCAGACTCAAATTTATAAAGCTTTATGCGGCGCAAGTAGTAGAACGCTGCATTGATTCTTATTTGATGAAAAAAGAATACATGGACTTTATAAGTATTATTAAATTAATTTCGGAAACAGAAGAAAATCAATATGATACCGTAAATGTAATGCTTAATAATAATAAAGTTCAGGTATATGACAAAAATATGCAGAAGCTTAATTATTTGTCAAATACAGAATTTTCAACCGAGTTGGGTACTAAGACAACATATGACGAAACAGTAATAGGTATTTTATTAAGTGTGTCACCCAAAAAAATAATAATTCATGAAGCAAAAATTGATAAAAAGAACAAAGAAGCATATAATACTGTTGATATAATAAAAAGAATATTTGAAGGAAAGGTTGAAATTTGCAGAGGATGTAAGTACTGTGAATTCCTGTGATATTTATTAAGGAAACCATAAGATTCGTACATTACAATAAAAATGGGGATATTCCTCTTAGGTATGTCCCCAAGCTTGAAAGGAGGGTACATATGTCATTTTTAGTTTTAGTAACTTTAATAACAATAACAATTGCATCAGCAAGGCATTTTGTTAATCTGAAAGAGGCTCTGGGCAATAACGAGCAATAACTTTGTTTAAGAATGTAACAGAATTATTATAAATAAATATAAAAAAAGTGTCATTCTGAGCATAGGCTCGGAATGACACAATAAGCTTTACTCTGCCGCTATTTCAGTCCACCTGCTTGTGTACATATCCATAAACTCTTTAGGGTCTCTCAGCATTTCCATATTTTTAATATCATCTTCCGGAATATTAAATGCATCATTATTCAATAATTCTTCATCAACTTCCTTTATAGCTTCTGTATGAACTGTAGAGTACCAAACTTCATCGATATTTTTTAATGTTGCCTCTGTGGTACAGAGAAAATTGATGAACTTTTCGGCTAAAGCTTGATTTTTGGTTGTTTTAGGAATAAACATTGCGTCAATCCAAATATTGCTTCCTTCCTTTGGAATAACGAAATCTAAATTTTCATTCTCTGACATTGCAGAAACTGCTTCTCCTGACCATACCAGGGCCATATCAGCTTCCCCGTTAATCATAATGTCCGGAGCTCCGTCAGTTATATATGCCATAACCAAGGGTTTTTGTTTTAAAAGCAAATTTTTAGCTTCATCCAACTCTTTTTCATCTACTGTGTTCATTGAATATCCTAATAATTTAAGTGCTGCGCCAAAGGAATCCCTTTGAGAATCCATCATAATAATTTTCTGGCTGTGGTTTTCATCCCAAAGAATTTCCCAGCTGTCAGAGGATACATCCACAAGTTCCTTGTTATAGAGTATTCCCAAGGTACCCCAGAAATAAGGAACCGCATATTCATTGTTGGGGTCATAAGGCTGGTTCTTAAAATTCTCACCAATATATTTGTAGTTTGGAATATTGTCAAAGTTTAATTTATTGACCATTCCTTCATTAATCATTCGTTCAATCATATATTCGCTTGAAATAATCAAATCATAATTTGAGGCTCCGGCTTTTGCCTTTATATACATTTCTTCGGGAGTAGCATAAGTGTCGTATTTTATTTTTACATTGTTAGCCTCTTCAAATTCTTTCAATAAATCTTTGTCGATGTAAATGTCATAATTCAAGATGCTTAATGTTTCCTTTTCATCAGAATTACAAGCGGTTGCAGCAACCAAAATCATAATCAAAACAGCTGCCATCAAAAATATTCTTTTCACTCCTATACCTCTCTTTTCTTTTTTACTGAACCATTTGATCTTCTATTGATTAATATCATTAACAATAAGACTGCACTGAGCATTATTGTTGATAATGCATTTATTGTTGGACGCACCCCTCTTCTTGCCATGGAATAAATAACAATAGACAGATTGGTAACACCCTCACCCTTGGTAAAATAGCTTATGATGAAATCATCTATAGACAATGTAAAGGCCATCAGAAATCCTGTTATTATACCCGGCTTTATTTCGGGAATTATTACCTTTCTAAGAGCATACATAGGTGTTGCTCCTAAATCCATTGCCGCCTCAGTCATGTGCACATCAAGCTGCTTTAACTTTGGAAGTATTGATAATATCACATAGGGAGTGTTAAACACTATATGAGATATTAGCATGGTATTAAATCCAAACTTCATATTAAATGAAATATACAGTATCATTAAAGATATTCCTGTAACAATATCAGGGTTTACCACGGGAAGATAATTAATATTCAATATGACAGCCTTTGCTCTTCCCTTCATGCTGTTTATGCCGATTGCTGCAACAGTTCCTAAAATTGTTGACACCATAGCTGAAACAATGGCAATCGATATGGTGTAATAAAATGCCAAACGTATGTCGTGGTCGTGAAAAAGCTCAACATACCATTTTAATGAAAATCCTGTCCAGTTACCCCTGGACTTTGATTCATTAAAGGAAAAAACAGCAAGCACTATGATGGGAGCATAGAGGAATATAAATATTAGACCCATATATATTTTGGTTAAGTATTTTTTTACCATAATCTTGCTCCTCCCTCCTTGTCAATATCAAACTTATTCATAAGTGACATGGATAAGAGTATTATAAGCATCATTACAATGGATATGGCTGAGCCGAAATTCCAGTCCCCGTTTAAAATAAACAGCTTCTCCACCAAGTTGCCAATCATCATATTTTTGTTCCCTCCCAAAAGCTGAGGAATTATAAATGTGCTTACGGCAGGCATGAAAACCATTATGATGCCTGAAATAACACCGGGCATACTTAAGGGCAAAATAACTTTACTGAAAACTATTTTTTTATTTGCTCCTAAATCATCAGCTGCTTCCAAAAGTCCCTTATCCATTTTGCTCAAGGCAGTGTAAATGGGAAGTATCATAAAGGGAAGGAAATTATAAACCATACCCATTACGGTAGCACCCCTCGTATAAAGCATATTTAATCTGGGCAGCCCTAAAAAGGCGAAAAAGTTATTGATAATCCCGTTATTCCCAAGTATTGTCATCCAAGCGTAGGTTCTAAGGAGCATATTCATCCACATTGGTAAAATACATAAAAACAATAAAGTGTTTCTTTTTGAAATATGTGTATTTGAAATTATAAAGGCTGCGGGATAACCAAGCAATAAACAAACAGCCGTTGAAAGAGCAGCTAAATATATGGAGTCCCACAAAATATTCAAATACATGGGATTAAAGAATTTTTTGAAATTTTCCAATGTAAAATGAATTGTTGTAAGCCCGTTTGATTCCTTTGTGGTTATGCTGTATAAGAGCACCAAAAATGCCGGCAAAGCAATAAACAAAATTATCCACACCACATAGGGGTAAGCAAAATATTTTGTTCTGTTCTTCACACTTATTCCCCCTTTTCCATAATATGAATATCATCAGGAGTTAAAGTTAAACCTACAGTTGAGCCAACCGGAGCCATATCTGTGGAATGAACCAAAAATTCATAATCATTTGCCACAATATCCATTTCATAATGAACACCTTTAAATATAACTGATTTAACTGTACCCTCAAGCATTCCTTCGCCTGCAGGGGTTAGGTCCAAGTCTTCGGGGCGTATGACAACATCAACTTCTTCGCCTCTGCCAAAACCTGAATCAAGACATTCGAATTTCTTGCCTAAAAACTCAACCAAATAATCGTCAATCATAACCCCGTCCAATATATTGCTTTCACCTATAAAATCTGCAACAAATGCATTTTCAGGTTCATTGTATATATCGATCGGACTTCCCATTTGCTGTATAATTCCGTCATTCATAACTACAATTGTATCAGACATGGTAAGAGCCTCCTCCTGGTCATGGGTTACATAAATAAATGTAATTCCCAGCTGCTGCTGCATAGCCTTCAATTCATGCTGCATCTCTTTTCTCAGCTTTAAATCCAAGGCTCCCAAAGGCTCATCCAACAATAAAACCTTGGGCTCATTAACCAAAGCTCTTGCGATGGCAATACGCTGCTGCTGGCCCCCGCTTAGTTGATCTATTCTTCTCTTGCCGTAATTTTTCAGATTAAAAAGTTCAAGCATTTTTTCAACCTTGCTTGTAATTATGCTCTCTTCTATTTTCTTGATTCTAAGACCGAATGCTATGTTTTCATGAACATTTAAATGGGGAAACAAAGCATATTTTTGAAATACAGTGTTCAATTGCCTTTTAAAAGGAGGAACATCATTGATTAAGCGACCGTCAAAATAAACCTCACCTTCATCAGGAGTTTCAAAACCTCCGATAATTCTGAGGGTTGTTGTTTTTCCGCATCCGCTGGGCCCCAATAATGTTACGAATTCATTTTCTTTTACAGATAAATTAATATCGTCAAGAACAATTTCTCCGTCAAATTTTTTGGTTATATTGTTCAATTGTATAATTGTGTCCATATTTACCTCCTGCTAAAAGTTTGGGGGAGTGCTTACCCACAGCACCCGTGCCGTATTTTTACTTGCATTTTCTATATAATGACTTTTGTTTGCTTTTATATAAAAGGACTCGCCTTTTTTAACCTTATAAATTTGATTGCCGTAATTAAGAAGTATGGAACCGCTTAAAACATAGCCAAATTCCTCACCGTCATGAGGCTCATCAATCTTTGTTTTGCTGTGGTCTCCAAGCTCAACCATAATGGGCTCCATTTTGTTTTTCTGAGCATTTGGAACAATCCAGTTGATAATATAATCATCATCCGATTCCTTAACAAACACATCTTCCTGTTTAAATACTATTTTACTGTCGACAGCTTCATTGAAAAAGCTCCCTAAATCAGTGCCCAAACATTCCAAGATATCTGTTAAAGTTGCTATGGAAGGAGAAGTTAAATCCCTTTCCAACTGTGAAATATATCCCTTTGTAAGTTCGCACCTGTCTGCTAATTCCTGCTGAGTGAGTGAGTTTGCAACTCTTATTCTTTTTAAATTTTCTCCGATATTCATACGCACCCCACATATTTTATTAAACACAAAGTTTACAGTTACTAAACATTCAAACATTTTTTATTATACATATTCGCACCCCTCCTGTCAACAACATTTTTGC
>CAZTXR010000139.1:0-5515 GCA_964617605.1 uncultured Clostridia bacterium
ATGTGGAAGTTTTCAGCATTGACGAATGTTTTTTAAAATTTACAGACATAGACAGGGAGCAGGCCCTTAAACTTGCTTATAAAATAAAAGACAGTATTCGGGAAAAATTCGGCTACACCGTAAATATAGGAATTTCCGAAAACAAGCTTCTTGCAAAGCAAGCAGGAGATTTAGAAAAGCCTGATAAATGTCATACAATGTTTGCGGAAGAAATCAAGGAAAAATTATGGACCCTGCCTGTGGAAGAATTATTTATGATTGGAAGAAGAACCAAACCCAAATTGAACAGATGGGGTATTTATACCATAGGAGAGCTTGCCAATGCAGATTATAAATTAATATCAACCATGCTAAAATCCCACGGCAGACTAATATACAACTATGCCTGGGGGAGGGATATTTCAACATTTAAGGAAAGAGACCCTGTTAAGAGTGTAGGAAACAGCAGCACCCTTAAATTTGATGTAAGAGACAGGGAAACCGCCCATGTTGTACTGCTTAGTTTAACCGAAACAACTGCTTGGAGGCTAAGGGAAGCAGGTATGTGCTGCAGGGTTGTAAGCATAAGCATTAAAGATAAGGACTTTGCTTATAGGGCAAAACAAAGAAAGCTTATGTACTTTACAGACTGCACAAGGGATATTTATATGAATATATGCACTTTGTTTGATGAATTGTGGGATAAGAGACCCATAAGGGCCTTGGGTGTCCATGTATCAGACTTGGAATTTTCTAAGTTTAAGCAAACTAATTTTTTTCAGGATGAATTAAACTTAAAAAATGAAATTTTAGATAAGGCTGTAGATAAGATACGAAGTAAATATGGTGATAATTCAATTATAAGGGGAGTTTTTGCAAACAGTGATTTAAGACCTCTCTTAGGAGGGTATCCCGATGATGAATATCCGGGCATGAGCAGTATTTTATAGAGGTGTGATATGAAAATTATAAATGAGCCTATAAAAGTAATGGCTGTTTTTAATACAGACGGAAAAATAGAACCTGTAAAATTCAGAATTGATGACCAGGTTGTTAGAATTGAAAAAATAATGAAAACATATGAAGAAAATATTGTGGGAAACACAAGAATTGTATTTGTATGTATCCATAAGGGAAAAGATATTTTTGAGCTTAAATATGAGTTAGGTTCGAAATTATGGTATCTTTTTAAAAAATAAGACTCCCTGCAAACGGAAAGGGACTAACATTTGACAAAGATATATTGATATAGTAAATTATACCTGTGACTAAGGTTAAAGGAAGAGGGACCCTGAAGAAGGGTCCCCATATGTGAAATAAAATGATAGAAATTGGTGTTAATAATTTAAGCAAAATGTTTGGTGCGGATAAAATATTTGAAAATGTAACCTTTGATGTTAAAACTAAGGACAAAGCAGCCTTAATCGGGCGAAACGGAACAGGAAAAACTACGCTGATGAAAATATTGGCAGGCTTTGAAGATTGCACAGGGCAAGTGCATAAAAGGAAAGGCCTTACCATAGGATATTTGGAGCAAATACCAAACTATAGGGATGAAAATACAGTAGTGGATATTTTAAATAAAGCATTCGAAAAGATTCATGAATTAAAGCTTCAAATGGAAGCCCTTGAAAAAACCTTTGAATTCTTGTCCAAAGAAGACCTAAGCAGAGCAGTTAAAAAATACGGCGAAATCCATGACCTTTATGAAATATCGGGCGGTTACAATATTAATGAGAAAATAAATAAAATTATGAATGGTCTTGAAATAAATGAAGAAATGCAAAAAAGACAGTTTAATTTATTGAGCGGCGGTGAAAAGACCAGAGTGATATTAGGGAAAATTCTTTTGGAGGAGCCGGAACTTTTGCTTTTGGATGAGCCCTCAAACCATTTGGATATTAAGTCTGTGGAGTGGCTTGAAGAATATTTGAATTCTTATGAAGGAACAATGGTTATTGTTTCCCATGACAGATATTTCCTTGACAGAGTTGCAAATAAAATTATCGAGCTTGACAGTGACGGAGTGCAAATTTACTATGGAAATTATACAAAGTATGTGACTGAAAAGGAGCTTCGTTTTCTTTTGGCTATGAAGGAATATGAAGCTCAGCAAAAAAAAGTCAAACGAATGGAAGAACAAATCAAAAGATATCGCATTTGGGGAGAAATGCGAGACAGCGATAAAATGTACAAAAGGGCAAAAGAGTTGGAAAAAAGACTTGAAAAAATAGAATTGATAAAAAAACCCATAGTTGATAAAAAAACAGCTGATTTTAATATAAAGGGAATTGCAAGAACCGGCAAGGAAGTAATTGCAGCGGAAAATATCAGCAAGAGTTTTGGCTCGAAAAGATTGTTCGACAAGATAAGCTTCACCTTGTTTTATAAGGATTCAATGTGTATTTTAGGGGAAAACGGGACAGGAAAATCAACGATTTTAAAAATAATATTAGGTGAAATACCAAGCGACAAAGGACATGTAAAAATAGGCTCCAATGTTAAAATCGGTTATTTGCCCCAGGAAGTTTCTTTTGACAGAGAGGATATTTCTATAGCTGATTACTTTTCATACAGCTACGGCATATCCATAAGCGAAGCAAGAAAAGAACTGGCTAAAATTTTGTTTGAGGGAGATGATGTTTTTAAACATATAAGCACCCTGTCCGGCGGTGAAAAATCAAGGCTTAAGTTAGGCATGCTCATTTATGAAAAGGTTAATACCTTGATTCTTGATGAACCTACCAATCATTTAGATATTGAATCAAGAGAAATATTAGAGGAAAACCTGATTAATTATCAGGGAACAATTCTTTTCGTATCTCACGACAGGTATTTTGTGGATAAAATAGCAAGCTGCATAGGAGAAATAGAAAATGAATTATTTAAAATATATGAATTTGATTATGAAGGCTATAAGCAGGAAAAGCAAAGAATAAAGGAAAAGCTTAATGCTATCCCGGAAAAATCTGCCAATCCTTCCTTGGGTAAGGAAGAATATTTAAGAAGAAAAGAAGAAGCAAGAAACAAGGAGAAGGGAAAAAGGGATTTAGCCAAGCTTGAATATGACATATTGGAAACTGAAAATAAAATAATTGAGCTTGAAAGCTTATTAAATACATCGCATGAATTAGATTTGCATGAATATAATAAAAAATATGATGAGTATAATGATTTAAAAACAATAATCGAAGACCTGTATAATAAATTAGATTCAATAGAGGAAGTCAATGATTGATTATATTATTAAAAAATTTATTAAAGATTATGAAAATATAAATGATTCGAGAGTAAGGGAATCCTATGGTGTAACGGCAAGTATTGCAGGGATAATTGCAAATACGCTTTTAAGCATAAGCAAGATAGTTACAGGCTTTTCCTTTAACAGTATTTCTGTTATGGCTGACGGAGTCAATAATTTATCAGATAGTGCATCCTCTGTAATTACCCTGATAGGATTTAAAATTTCCGGTAAACCTGCTGACAAAGACCATCCCTTCGGTCATGCCAGGATGGAATATCTGACAGGTCTTATTTTGGGAATTGCTGTACTTTTGGTTGGTGTGGAACTGATTAAATCATCCCTTAATAAAATAATGAACCCTTCGGAAACAACATTTTCCCTTGCCATGATAATTGTATTGCTGCTTTCTGTTTTAATAAAATTATGGCTCAGTTTATTTTATAAAAGGCTTGGTGATAAAATATCATCCGCAACAATTAAGGCTGCCTCCACAGATTCAAGAAATGATGTGCTTTCTACGGCACTTGTACTCCTGTCATTATTCGTATCAAAGGCAAGCGGTTTTGAAATTGACGGATATGCGGGAGTTTTAGTTGCCATCTTTATTTTATATTCAGGAATTGAAATATTAAAGGATATATTAAATCCCTTGCTTGGAGAAATGCCTGATGCAGAATTTGTGAAATCAATAGAAAATAAAATTATATCTTATGAAGGTATATTAAATATTCATGACTTGGTAATTCACAATTACGGACCCAACAGACATTTCGCAACAGTACATGCAGAAGTTGATGCAAAAGAGGATATATTAAAATCCCATGATTTGATTGATAATATAGAAAGGGATTTCGCAAGGGAACTAAATATAAACCTGGTAATTCATTTAGATCCTATAATTACTGATGATAAGGAAATAAATGCATTGAAGGTCATGACCGAGCATAAAGTCAAGTCCATTGGCGAAAAGCTAACAATACATGACTTTAGAGTGGTTAAAGGCGACACCCATACCAATTTAATATTTGACGTCCTGGTTCCTGTGGACTATGATATAAAATCACAAGAGCTTGTAAGCTTAATAGAAAAAGAGATAAAAAAAGAAAATGAAACATATTTTGCTGTTGTAACAGTTGACAAAAATTATGTTTCAACATATATAAATGAACTTAAAATGAAATGAATGACAAGGGGACGGGGTGAATGACAAGGGGACGGGGTTGCTGTCATAAGCTTGTGAACCGCACCCTGTCCATTTGTCATTCCTTGTCATTTTATCTTTTGTTGCTGCAGCCTAAAACATTTTTCATTTTATGAGCAACCATATCTTTAATTGCTGTTCTGCCTGGTCCTAAATATTTTCTTGGGTCGAATTCGGAAGGATGTTCAACAAAATATTGCCTTATGCAAGCTGTAAGAGCAAGCCTTAAGTCAGTGTCAATATTTATTTTGCATACTCCCATCTTGGAGGCACGTCTCAGCATTTCTTCAGGCACTCCTGCAGCTCCCGGTATTTGTCCCCCGTATTTGTTGCACAGGTCCACAAATTCCTTGGGTACAGAGGATGAGCCATGCAGTACTAAGGGAAAATCAGGCAGAAGATTTGTTATAATCTCCAATCTTTCAAAATCCAGGCTTGGATCTCCTTTGAATTTATAAGCGCCATGGCTTGTTCCTATTGCTATTGCCAATGAATCAACTCCTGTTCTTTCCACGAATTCCACAGCTTCATCAGGGTCTGTATATGTAGCATCCTTAGATTTTACTTTAACAGCATCCTCCACTCCTGCCAATTTGCCAAGCTCCCCTTCAACAACAACTCCCTTTGAATGTGCATACTCAACCACCTTTTTTGTAAGGGCTATATTTTCTTCCAAAGGATATTTAGAGCCGTCAATCATAACAGATGTAAAACCATCATCAACACACTGCTTACAAATTTCAAAGTCTTCACCATGGTCCAAGTGAAGACAAATATCTAATCCTGTGTCTTCAATTGCTGCTTCCACAAGCTTTCTCAAATAAATAGGATTTGCATATTTTCTCGCGCCGGCTGAAACCTGAAGTATAAGGGGCGCATTTTCCTGTTTTGCTGCATCCACTATTCCTTGAATAATTTCCATGTTGTTTACATTGAAGGCACCTACAGCATATTTACCTTCATATGCTTTCTTAAACATTTCTTGAGATGTTACAAGAGCCATTTGAATCCCTCCTATGTATTGTACTATTAATTAATTATACTACATTTCCCCATAAAAAACATCTCTTATTTTAAATATATTTGCCTGC
>CAZTXR010000140.1:0-2649 GCA_964617605.1 uncultured Clostridia bacterium
AATATATGAAAGAAATTAAAATTACAAACAATGAAGAAGGTCAAAGATTAGACAGATTTTTAAAAAAATACTTAAATAAAGCAAATCAATCATTTATACAAAAAATGATCAGAAAAAAGAATATAAAAGTAAATGAAGCGAAGGCTGAACCGGAAACGGTTTTAAAAAAAGACGATATAGTTCAGCTTTATTTGTCAGATGATACTATTGATAAATTCAGAGAGAAAAAAACCTTGGTGCAGACTAATATTCATTTTGATGTTGTTTATGAAGATGATAATTTATTGGTAGTTAATAAACCTATTGGCTTAAGCACGCAACCTGACCAAACGGGTATGAAAAATTTGGTTGATGAAATTAAAATGTATTTAGATGCAAAAGAAGAAAATATTAGCTTCACATTCAAGCCTGCAGTGTGTAACCGATTGGACAAAAACACCTCCGGACTTGTTATTGCTGCTAAAAACTATAAGGCATTGAAGCAAGCAAACAAGGCTATCAGGGAAAGAAAAATAAGAAAACTTTATATGGCAAAGGTGCATGGCATTATAAATAAGGATTTGGAACTAAAGGATTATCTTATTAAAGATGACAATAAAAATATGGTGAAAATTATTAGTGAAGAAAGCGAAAATTCAAAATCAGTTGTAACTTATGCCCATCCTTTAAAAACAGAAGGACGGTTCACCTGGATTGAAGTTGAAATCGAAACAGGGAGGGCCCATCAAATTCGTGCACATTTATCATCAATCGGACATCCTCTTGCAGGAGATAAAAAGTACGGCAGAAAAGATAATGAAAAATATCAGGTTTTGCATGCATATAAATTGGTTCTTGATGGTTTTGAAGAAGATTTGATATATTTAAACGGAAAGGAAATCGTGTCTGATATCAGCGAAAGAAAAATATTGTAGGGGGCAGTCAATTCATATGAAATTAAATATAGTGGAAACAAATGGAGTAATTGAAGCAAAGGGTGAAGAAACCTTGTACCAGATATTGAAAAGGGTTCATAAAGATGATTATTTTAAGTATTTGGGTGCTAAGGTAAACAATAAACTCAAGGCTCTTTGCAGCAGAGATTTTAAAGATAAGGATAATGTGGAATTCATAGATATTACTCATCATGATGGTCACAAAATATATGTGCGGACACTGTCCTTAATATATGTTAAAGCATGTAAGGATGTTTATAACAATGTAGATGTTTCAATAAATCATTCGCTGAATAAGGGGCTTTATACGGAGCTTCAACATAAACATTCAGTAACGAAAAGCCATCTCAATATGATCAAAAAAAGGATGCAGGAGATTATTGACGCAAAGAAAGCCATCACAACTTATTTTTTAAGTGTTGAGAAAGCAAAAGAAGTTTTTTTAGCCCAAGGTATGATGGATAAGGTTGAAATGCTTAAATACTGGAGCAAGGATTCAATAAGGGTGTATGAATTGGATGGATATTATGATACATTTTACGGCTACCTTGCACCCAATACAGGATTTGTCAATAAGTTTGATTTAAGATTATTTTATCCGGGAATTATACTGAATTATCCCACCCGTGAAAGCAATTTTGAGCTTCCTGAATATATTGAACAAAAGAAGCTTTCCAAGGTATTCAAAGAAGCTGAGGATTGGGGGGAAATAATGGACGTTGCATATGTTGGCGCTTTAAATAAAAAAATCGCCAATAATACCATCAGCGACATGATACGGGTAAACGAGGCACTTCACGAAAAAAAGATAGCTTACATAGCCGATGAAATTACCGAAGATAAAAATATCAAAATAGTTCTTATTGCAGGCCCCTCTTCTTCGGGGAAAACAACATTTGCTCAAAGATTGTCAATTCAGTTAAGGGTTAACGGCAAAAAAACTCACGCAGTGTCTTTGGATGATTATTTCGTTGACAGACATTTAACTCCCAAGGATGAAAAGGGAGATTATGATTTTGAAACAATTGATGCTTTGGACTTGGAACTTTTTAATGAGCAGCTTATAGGTCTGATGGCAGGAGAAGAAATACAAATACCTGTATTTAATTTTAAACAAGGCAGCAGGGAATATAGCAGAGAGCCCGTAAAGTTAACAAAAGACCATATAATTATTATTGAAGGAATTCATGGACTTAATGATAAACTTACAAAGAATATACCTCAAATCAATAAGTTTAAAATATATATCAGCGCACTGACACAGCTTAACATTGACAGACACAACCGCATTTCCACATCCGATTTAAGACTGTTAAGACGTATCGTAAGGGACAATACTCATAGGGGTAACAATGCCTTAAAAACTATGGAATTATGGGATAATGTAGTTAAAGGCACGGAAAAATATATATTTCCTTTCCAGGAAAATGCTGATGCAATTTTCAATTCAGCTTTAGTTTACGAATTATGTGTTCTAAAAAAATATGCAGAGCCCATAATTATGGAAATTGATGAAAACTGCAAATTTTATTCTGAAAAACAAAGATTGATGAAGTTTTTAAGTTACTTTTTATCAATAGAAGACGAGAGTGATATACCTAATACTTCAATACTGAGAGAGTTCATAGGCGGAAGTTGCTTTGAATAAAAGAATAATTGGGGACATTCCTTCATGGGCTTACTTCACAGGCTTGCTCACCATGAAGGTGTGTCC
>CAZTXR010000140.1:2749-5394 GCA_964617605.1 uncultured Clostridia bacterium
GGGACATTCCTTCATGGACTTACTTCACAGGCTTGCTCACCATGAAGGTGTGTCCCTCTTCCTTAAAAATCATTTAAATCTATTTTTCCTCTTTTCATTCCAACAGACAAACAAAGACCTATTGATACCATATTTACAAGCATAAACGTTCCTCCATAGCTGATAAAGGGAAGGGGGATACCCGTAACAGGCATTAGGCCCATTGTCATTCCTATATTTTCAAAGACATGGAACAATAACATTGCGGTAATTCCTGTTACTATCAATGAACCAAAGGTATTGGCTGCATTTTTTGCAATTCTTATAAGCCTGTAAAACAATATTGCATACAGGCACAAAAGACCTATGCCGCCTGCTAATCCTAATTCTTCCCCTATAACCGCAAAAATAAAATCTGTTTCCTTTGTGGGAAGGTAACCCAATTGATTTTGAACACCCTTATATAAACCTCTTCCGTAAAGCATTCCCGAGCCTATGGCAGTTTTAGACTGAATAACCTGGTATCCGGTATCATCAGGGTCTAATTCAGGGTAAAAGAAATTCATGATTCTTGCAAATTGATAATTATTTACTATATTTTCAAAAGAAGAGTTTTCATTTTGTGTATAATCCTCCATTATATAAAAGAACATACCTACTCCTGCAATAATCAATATTAAACCAATAATCAAAATTGTCAGCACATATCTTCTGTCAAGCCCGGCAATATAAATCATAATTGCTATAAAGAATATAAATACCAAGGCAGTTCCCAAATCGGGCTGCAATAAAATTAATGATACCGGCACAGCAGCAAAAATTATAATTTTTAGCAAGGCTGCAGGATGATTAATATTATCTTTGTGAATATCAATAAATTTTGACAAAGAAATTATTACACCGAATTTAGCTATCTCAGAGGGCTGAAATACAATGGGACCAATGGCTATCCATGATCTTACACCTCCCCATTCCGCTGCCTTTAGGGGGTTGATCAAAGTATATACAAGCAATAGATTTGTCAATATATAAATTGGAATATAAAAATTTCCGTATAAATCATAATCAATAAAGACCAAGGCAAATAAGGCAAAGATACCAAGACCTAAGGCTGTGATTTGTGTTCTTATAAAGGGTTGGCTGCCGACAGCTTTGCTCATTGTAGCGCTGTTAATTATTACAAAGCCATAGGCACATAACAATATTGTTGTAATTATCAATATAAAATCAAACCTTTTTAGTTTGCTTTCTTTTTTAAACATATTTTACTCCATTAATTAATAGTGCTAAACTCAAATAGTGCAATTCAAAGATTTGTCATCATGAGTGTAACGAAGGATCTCATCCATTATGAGATTCTTTCACTGCGTTCGGAATGACGCTTACGTGTATTCATGGCAATGACATTAGTGAACTTTTTAGGTCATTCATATTATATCACATCTTAAAACAATGGAAAACAAATATTTATCTCTTAAAAGTTCTTTATATCAGAACAAATGTATGCTATAATTTTATATAATAAGCGAAAGGATTCAATATGATAATACTTGGTATAGACCCGGGGCTGGCAATATCAGGCTACGGAATATTAAATTATGCAGGAAATAAATTTGAAGTAATAGATTATGGTGCTGTGTTAACGGAAAGCTGCGAAGAGTTTCCCAAAAGGCTTAAGCATATTTATGACTCCTATTCTTCTATTATGTGTATGTACAAGCCTGAAGCTGTTGCAATTGAAGAATTGTTTTATAACAAAAATGTTAAAACAGCTATGGCTATAGCTCAAGCAAGAGGAGTGCATCTGTTGGCAGCAGAAAATAATAATATTTCTCTTTATGAGTATACGCCTCTTCAAATAAAGCAGGGAATAGTAGGATATGGAAGGGCAGAAAAAAGACAGATTCAGGAAATGGTAAAGGTAATACTAAAATTAAAAGAAATACCAAAGCCTGACGATGTGGCAGACGGTTTGGCAGCAGCAATTTGCCATGCCCATTCGCTTAAATTTGCACAGGATTTTAAAATTACAAAATATTAAGGGGAAAAAATGATAAGCTATATTAAAGGTGAAGTGGTTAAAAAAGGTATAGATTACATAATTTTAGACAATAACAATATGGGATATTACATAAATACATCATTTTCTACTTTAAATAGAGTAAATGAAAAAGAAAAAGTTCTCATACTTACATATATGCATATAAGGGAAGATATTTTGGCCTTATACGGGTTTTTATCTTCTGATGAAATAGAATTATTTAAAAAGCTGATTTCCGTTAACGGAATTGGACCTAAGGCAGGACTTTCAGTATTGTCAACTTATGAGGCAAACACTGTAAAAGAAATCATTTTAAAGGAAGATGCAGTCAGGTTGTCCAAGGTTCCTGGTATAGGCAAAAAGACAGCAAGCAAAATAATTTTAGAGCTTAAAGATAAAATTGGAACAGTCGAGGAGCTCCAAGGAAGCGATATCGTGACGGTTAACGATGAAATGTCTGATGTGGCTGATGCTTTAACAGCTTTGGGATTCAGCTCAATGGAAGTTAAAAGGACCTTGGATAATATGAATTTATCAGGCAAGTCAGAAAACGACATAATTAAAGAGGCTCTAAAAAATATGAACAGGCAGGGATAATATGTTTGAAAGAGAAAATGAAATAGTA
>CAZTXR010000141.1:0-5393 GCA_964617605.1 uncultured Clostridia bacterium
TATTTATGGGTGCTACAATTGCTATAGTAATGGGCGGAATTTCAAGCGGTATTGAAAAGTTTACAAAAGTTGCAATGCCTGCACTGTTTGTAATGCTTTTGGTTGTAATTGTCAGAAGCGTTACCTTGGAGGGGGCTTTTACAGGACTTGAATTTATGTTTAAACCAAATTTTGCTGCATTTTCTGAAATAGGATTTATGAAGGTTCTCAAAACAGCAGCCGGACAAATGTTTTTCTCTTTATCATTAGGTATGGGTTGTATGATTACTTACGGTTCATATTTAAGCAAAAGCGAAAATTTAGAGAAAAATGCACTGATTATTCCTTTGGCGGATACGATTTTTGCTACACTTGCCGGTATAGCTGTATTGCCGGCTGTTGGCGCCTTTATGTATCAAGGTGTTGAAGGTATTTCTTTCGGCGGTGGCCCTGGACTTCTGTTTGTAACATTGCACAGAGTATTCAGTGTAGGTATGGGAGGATTTATCGGAAATTTATTCGGCGTACTCTTTTACTTTCTTGTATTTATAGCAGCAATTACATCAGCTATATCATTATTGGAAGTTTGTACTGCATTTTTCATTGATAAGAGAGTAGGAAAAGGACTGGAACCAAATCGTAAATTTATAACTATTGCTACAGGTTTTGTGATATTTGCAATAGGTTTACTTGTATGTCTTGATGGTCTTGGTTCAGGTGTAGCAGGCGGGGCTACTATAGATACACCGGGAGTTATGCTCGGAATGAAAAATATACGTGTTGCATTTGGCTCCTGGCTTGATTTCTTTGATATGATTTCTGAGGGTGTGTTTATGCCTCTTGGAGCTATCTTAATGTCATTGATTATAGGCTGGGGTTTAAAATCAAAAGTAATAAAAGATGAAGTTGAAGCATCCCCAGGAGTAAAAATGACAGCCTACAAATTCTGGGACTTCTGTTTTAAATTCGCTGTTCCCATTGGTATAGCTTTCGTATTAATAGGACAGTTAGACGACTTCTTTGGATTAGGAATTTTCTAAATTATTTTAAACAATAAAAATGAGGAGCTTTAAGGCTCCTCATTTTTGTAGGCTTAACCATGTTTTTTATTAATTGGATTTTAATGTTTTGCTCATTAAATCTTTTCCGATTAGAGTGTTTGGGAAAATTTTTGTAGTGGCTTCCACATAATTTTCAGGATTTGGCATAGAGGGGCTGAAATGTGTCAGCCACAATTCCTTCACATTTGCATTAAGGGCTATTTTTGCGGCTTCTGAAAATATCATATGCATTTTTTCTTTAGCACCGGTAATCATTTCATCATCACCGTACATTCCTTCGCAAATAAACAAATCTGAATCTTTAACAACTTCATCAATAATTTTAACAGGCCGGCTGTCTGTTACATAAGAAATTTTAATAGGTTTTCTCTCATTTCCCAAGACCATGTCCGGAGTAATGGTATTATTATCTACAACTACTTTTTCCCCCCCGTGAAGCACTCTCCAAAATTTTACCGGAATATTAAGCCTTTTAGCCTCTTCCGGTTTAAAGTGAGGCCTTAAAGTAAGCTCCAGGCTGTAACCCAAGCAGTTTATGTGATGATTCAGGGGGATGGATGTTATTTTTAAACCTATCTCCTTGAATTCTTGGGGTTTTGTATCATGAAGCTCAGCAATTCTTACTTCAAAAGGAAGATAGCCGCAAACTATCAAGAGTGAGTTTATTATTTTTGTGCTTCCTCTTGGTGCTATAATATTTATAGGCTCTGTTCTGCCGTGATTTCCTATCGTTAATAAAAGTCCCGGAAGACCTGTTATATGATCTGCATGGCAGTGAGTTATTAAAATGGTATCAATTTTATTTAAACTAAGCTTGCCCTTGTGGAGCGAAATTTGAGTGCCCTCACCGCAATCAATTAAGATACCTTTCCCATTATATTCAATATGACACGAAGCTAAATATCTGTTAGGAAGGGGAACCATACCCCCTGTACCTACTAATGTTACATTTATCATTTTATCACCTTTTATCTGAAAGTAATATCATTATACATAGTAATGCTTTATTTTACAATAATTATGTAATAATTAACATGGTAATGCAAATTATTACAGAGACTATCCCTTGAATAAACTTATAGAAGATATAAGAGCTGATCTTAAAATCAAAATCATTTGCCACGGCCACTGTTTGAAAGATTACAGATATACCTGAAAAGGAAATGATAAAATTAATCAGCACAAGTTTAACATTTATAGGAAGCGTGGATGAAGCGGCAAGGCTGCATCCATTTGAAATCTCCAATATTCCTATAAAAACAGAATGTATAATATCACTTAAATGCATACTTAAGGATAAATATTTAGAAACTGATATAAGGAGGTTGTCAAAGAAGTTTGAAAATACTGAAAACATAACAATCACTCCTCCAATTGACAATATGGAAGCTGTAGATTTATAAATAGATGAATTAAAAGCATCATAAAATGATATGTATTTTTGCTTTTTTTCCTTTGTAAATGATAAGTGTTCATAATTGTCTTTTAAGATTACACCTATAAAAACCGCACTTAAGAGGTGGGGGATGGCAATATATTTGGATAAAGAAAAATTACCCAACATGGAAAAGGATACTGCACCGGCCATAAACTGAAAGCTGCAATTGTTGGTAAAGGCTAGCAATGCATTTGCTTCAGGGCTTTCAATTCTTTTATAAGATGCCATTGTATTTACTGCCATTGCTCCGGAAGGGTAGCCTACCACAAAACTTATAAAGTAGGGGATAAATGCATATTTACTGTTAAATATCTTGTTTGATATAAAAGATAATTTTTCGGACAGTATGTACAAAAAATTATATTGAAGCAATATGTTTGATAAAATAGACATAGGAAGCAGATAGGGAATCATATTGTTAACCCATATTTTAAGACCGTTAAAAACACCTTCTGATACAATGGCAGGCTTTAATACAAACAAGCATATAATAAATAATATAAAAATAGGAATAAAATTTCTTTTAAACATAAAAACACCCCCTACTTATTTTATTGTACAAGGGGCCTTAATATGCTTATATAGAATGTATTTTTTAATTATGAGGGTGATGATGTGTCATTCCCTTTATATATCCACATATATGGCATTCTCTACATATTCACTGTTTAATTTTCTGTTCTCTAAGGGCAGGTAATATATATTTGATGATTTGTTTGTAATATTGAATATAGGCAGCTCATCCGGATTTAAACAATATTTTTTATAGTCTGAATATCTGTTTATAAGCTTAGTTCCATTTTGCCTTACATAATTAATTGCTTTTCTTCCTTTATTATTAAATGATAAAACTTTAATATAATCAAAATTGGTTGACATAATTTTATTTATGTCAACTGTTTCTATATCAAGCAAAATATTCAATAACCCTCTTCTCAGCTTTGAGTATGTATAACGCTTTGATTTAAGAGATATTATTAAATCGTCAATACTTTCATGCTTATAAACTTGGGATATAATTTTATTGTTTAAACCTTCTTTTATTTCGTAAATATTATGTAATTGCTCTGTATTTATTATTTTGTAATATAAATAATCCAAATAATTGTTTAATGTGTTGTATTTTTTATGCTCCCGATAGAATTTTTCGATCATTTCAATACTTTTATCGGTTAATTTAAGATTGCTGAAGCTACCCTTTATTATGAATTTTCTTATAGCGGAAGCACTGTGGAAGGGTCCTGAAATTTCTGTGTCGTTATGATTCATTCCTAAACGCTTCACCGGATAGTATCGAAGGTTTAAATTTAATTTCATGGCACTTTTTATATATTCGACTGCTAAAACATTATTGGGTCTATATACTGCTTCTGCTTCACTGCCAAGCAGGGCTTTAAGAGAGTTTGACATGGCATTTGGATATGATATACCTTTTTTCATTTCCGCTTTAACAAAATTATTAAACTTAGGTGATAACTGAAGTTCTGCAATTTTTTGTAAAATAAATACATTATCATTTTCACAGCCAAAGCTTATGGAATCGATATTCATTTTCTTTAATTCTTTCATTGCTGCAAATGCAAACATTTCTGCATTTTGGCATGAAAAGGGCATGGGAAGTTCTATAACAATATCGGCACCCCCGTAAATTGCAGCCTCAGCACGTTTAAATTTATCTATAATAGCAGGCTCACCACGCTGTACATAATTTCCGCTCATTACAACAGCAAGACAATCACAGCCTGATAATTCTTTAGCCATCTTAAGCTGATATTCGTGACCTGAATGAAAGGGATTATATTCAGCTACAACACCGGTTATTTTCATAATATTATCCTTTGTTATATATTTATATATATCTTAAATAAAAATAATCCTGATGTCAACAATAATTGGGGACGGTTCTTGTCAGTTGATAATCATTATCTTCAAAAAGAACTGTTTCAAAAAATTTTAAAAAACTTTTTTGAAAATAATATGTTTTTTGACAAAGACATTAAATATTTTCAGCTATATAAAATTATTTTATGCAGATAATATTCTTAGCTATTAAAGCTAAGATATTTTGAAAAGGATGATTAATAGAATGCAAAATTTAAACAGTAATCAAAATTATAATTTTTCTAACAACGTTAAACAGTTTGAATTAAATGAAGCGAAGAAAAAAATGGGTATTAATCAAGTTCAAGAACAAATGCCTGCAATACAGCAAAAGCCAAATTAATTAAACAATTCCAATCAGCAGCAATAAAACAATATGTTTTAATCAAATCAAAAAAGGGCTTAAGCCCTTTTTGTATAACTTCGAAAATAAATCAAAATGAATCGTCCCCAAAACTTCCATATTATTGTCAAATAAAACCTCTTGAAAAACATAAAGTATTGATATATAGTTTCACATGCTACATATTACTAAATCGGGAGATGATCATTATGATGAATATAATCTATAATGCAAGAAAAGAAAATCATTACAAAGTGGGGATAAAAATATAAAAATTCCCCCTAAAAAACGGAGGATTGATGAAAAAAGATTTATTTTTAAAAAGAGTTGATGAAAGCAATTTTATAGATTGCTTTAATTTAAAACTTGGTCAACCTTTCTGCTATTCATATTTATGAAAAATTTGGTTTTAAAGATACGGGCGAACGGGATGAAGATGAAATAATCATGAAATTAGAAATTTAACCTCAATAATTGGGGACGGTTCTTGCCGGTTGATCTGAAAGAACTGTCCCCAAAATTTTTTCTTCCCCAAAATTTTGAAAATCTTCAGATTCCCCAAAATTTTGAAAATCTTTGATTGTTTTTTACTGTATAAGTGATATAATATTAATGTTAAGGGTAAATATCTTATAAATGGTGATAAAATGAGCGTAACATTTGTTATTGGCGGTGCAAGAAGCGGGAAAAG
>CAZTXR010000142.1:0-5357 GCA_964617605.1 uncultured Clostridia bacterium
TGTCTGTTGCTGGCTGTGGGAGCATAGCGGCCTGCTTCTATAATTTTATTTAATTTATCAAGTTCTACAGCCTTTTTCTTAAATTGCCTTGTACTTCTTCTAAACTTTTGATAATATAAGAAGTCATCAGGATCTAAATTTAATCTATCCTTGTCATATTCAATTATTTCATTTTCATCATAATCCGGCATAGAAACCGAAGCTTGAGGACAAACTGCCAGGCAATGACCGCATTCATTGCATAAGTCTAAATTAACTTTAGCCTTCTCTTCTTCTAAAACAATTGCCCCTCTGGAGCAATCATCTACACACAAGCCACATCCGATGCATGTTTCCCTGTTAATAACTACATTAGCCATAATCCACCTCATTTATTATATTTTTTTGTTCTAATTTTCTTTATATCTTTATTTTCGTCCATTCACCCTTTAAAAATCTCGCATAATTTATGACAAATCTAAGCAGCTGGTCTGTTCCAAAGGCAAACCAGGCACCAATAAGGCCTAAGCCCAAGGGGTAGCAAAATAACCAGGTTGCTCCCGGCCTTACAATACCGATGCTGACAAACGATGTGTAGGCTACAAACTTAGTATCCCCCGACCCCCTCAAGCTTCCGGATATTACAACATTAGAGGTATTAACAGGGGCAAAGCACGCAATTATAATCATAATTGCTGCACCCGCTTCAATAACAGCCTGCTCGTTTGTATAAAGCCCTATAATAGATTTGCCTGCCAAAATAAAAACAAGAGAAAACAAAAGCCCGACGGTTACTGCAATTCGTTGAAGGGTCCTCCCATAAATAGTTGCTATGTCAGCTCTTTTAGCCCCCAAATTTTGACCTACCAAGGCAGATGCAGATATTCCCAAGCCATCACCAAAGGCAAATGATATGCTGATTATGTTCATACATATTTGATGTGTGGCAAATTCAACAGTTCCCAAACTTGCAACCAGTTTATTTGTAGTAAAAAATCCAATGCGCATAAATACCTGTTCAACAAAGGCACTTCCGCTTATATTTAATATGCTTGTCAGTGTATACTTGTCAGGTTCCCAGTTTTGGCCCCTCTTTATTTCCAAAAATCCATTAGCTTTAGTGATGGATTTTAACGAAAGTAAAAATCCTACAAAATTACCTATGGCAGTAGCAATAGCCGCCCCCGTAACACCAAGTGCAGGAAAACCAAAATTTCCTCCTATCAAGAGGTAATTAATTGCCAAATTCACCAAATTCGCGGCAACATTTGTTTTCATGGATATTTTAGTATTGCCTACACCCCTTTGAGCCGCATTGATAGTAAGGCTGAGTGAAGTAAAAAAATTACCGACACATATAATTTTAAAGTATATTACTGCAGCATCCACCACGTCACTTTGCGCACCTGCAAATAATATTAAGGGTCTGGCAAAGACAATTCCCAAAACAGATAACAATAGCGACAGGGCAAAGCTTATTACTATGGATTGTCTCAGTGCCTTATTTGCCTCTTCCCTGTCACCTTCACCCTTTCTTCTGGCAACAACAGCTGTAACACCAACATTAAGAGAAAATATAATTGCTAATAAAATAAACTTTGGCTGTGTCGTTATGCCAACTGCAGATATGGCTGCAGCACCTAATCCTCCAACCATTATAAGGTCTGCTGATGCTATAAGCTGCACCAATACTGCTTCTAAAGCAGACGGCCATGACATTTCTATAGCATTTTTGTAAATTTCCTTATCCGTGGGAATTTCCCCAACAATCTGCTCAGGCTTGACCATATATTTGTTGGAATAAATCCGTTCAATTAAACTGTTCAATTAATATTACGTCCTCCTATTTCGCTCTACAAACAATATTATCACTATAAACTTTAAATTTCAATACCATTAGTCATTTAAAAAGCACATTCGCTGCTGTGTGCTACAATTTAAACCCCAACGCAGGTGTCATCCTGAGCACAGCGAAGGTGGCACCCAATTTTCTTTATCTTCGAAAACAAGTGCCACCTTAGCTATTTTATTAAGTTGCTTAGTGCATATATTTATTATTACCTTATTTCATTTTAAATTCAGAATAAATATGGTCGTATTCTTCCAAAACAGCAGCCACATCAATATAAAAACTTGTGTTTGCGGCCACCTCATCAGGAATATTCAACATGGGGTTATTCCTGTAAGCTTCTGATACAAACTCATCGGCAGCCTTGTTTGGTGTTGTAAAGTTAGTTATATCGGCAATTTTAGCTGCAACTTCAGGTCTTAGCAAAAAGTCTAAAAATTTATATGCATTATCGCTGTTTGGAGCCTTTTTAGACATTACAAACGAATCAATAAATATTGGCATTCCTTCTTCGGGAAATACCGGTTCAAGACTGCTGTCACTTGTCTGGCCCTTAATTGCCTGATTGGAATACATAAATCCTGCCACTGCTTCTTTATTTATTAGTGAGTCTTCCGGTGTGTTTGTTTCAAATCGTACAATATTAGGTGCCAGTTCAAATAATTTTTCTCTTGCCTCTGCAACCTTTGCCGGATCTGTTTCGTTATATTCATATCCCAATGATTTTAAAACAAGGCCAATAACCTCAATAGACCAATCCACTATTACTACATTCTGCTTCAATTCTTTCTGCCACAAATCCTTGTAACCTGTAATCGGATCTGCCCCCAATTCATTGACAGCCTGCGGATTTACGAGCAAAACTGATGTGGATATGGCATATGGCATTGAATACTCATTGTTTTCATCGTAATAATTGCCTTGATAAACAGGGTTTATGTTAGAAAAATTAGGCATCTTTTCCTTGTTTAAGGTCCCAATGCTGCCATTTTGCCTTAAGATGTCCACCATGTAATCTGTTACAACGGCTAAGTCATATTGGTCAGGATTTGCCTCTAACAAGGATTGCATATCTTCATTGGACGTAACTTCCTTATAATTTACCTTAATTTTAGTTTCCTCTTCAAACTGATTAATCACTTCACGAGGTATAAAATCCCCTCCCCATGACATGAGGTTGATTTGTTCACCGGCAGTGGTCTTGTTTCCACAGCCTGCCAATGAAGTCACCAATAAAGCAATTATTAATAAAACCGATAATTTTTTAAATCTCAAAAATGTTTCCTCCTTTATTTCCTATTATTTGATTTATACCTATTAAAAAGAATGTGCCTGCTAAAAACAATGTGCACAAAGCATTTACTTTCGGGCTTACTCCTACACGCATCATGGAAAATATATGTACAGGCAATGTTGTGCTAGTAGGTCCTGCCATGTAAGTAGATATTATCACATCATCCAGGGACATTGCAAGTGCCAGGAGAGAGGCCGTCATAGTAGAAGGCATAACCAAGGGCAATATAATTGTTTTTATTATCTGCCACTTGCCGGCTCCTAAATCCTTGGCCGCCTCAATAATTGATATATTAATTTCCTTTAACCTCAATTGAACCATTATATAAACATAAGGCACGCAAAACAAGGAATGAGATATAACCAAGGTGAAAAGACCAAAGGGCAGCTTCAGTGAACTGAAAAATATAAGCAATGAAACACCTAAGGCTACTTCAGGAACTATTAAAGGCAAAAACATCATGCCATTTATAGTTTTCTCTGTTTTCTTTGTCACATATATGGATATTATTGCCGAAGCAGTACCGATTACGGCAGATAACACAGAAGTTAATAATGCTACTTCAATACTAACCTTGAATGATTCAAATATTACCCTGTCGTTAAAAAGCTCCCTGTACCAATTAAAGGTAAAACCGGCCCATTGCGCGGTGGAACTGCTTTTATTGAATGAATACAAAACAACACTCAGAACAGGAACATACAATACAATAAAAAATAAAGATAAATAAAATATTCTAAACCTTTTTTGTTTTATATTCATTGATACAAACTCTCCTTCCTGTTCTTAGTCACTTTACTGTAAAAAAGCAGCACCAATATTACCATGAGAATCATACCTAGGGCAAAAGCAGATGCTAATGGTCTGTTTCTGCCTCTTGTGGCCATATTATTTATTAAATTTCCTATAAACATAGTATTTCCGCCACCTAAAAGGTCAGATACAAAATACAGTCCTAAGGCAGGAATAAAAACCAAAGTAAATCCCCTTGCTATACCCGGCATTGTAAGAGGCAGGGTAATATTAAAAAATGTCTTCCATTTGCTGCCTCCAAGGTCATAGGAAGCTTCAAGCAGCGACCTGTCAAGCTTATCAACAGAATTATAGATGGAAATAATCATAAAGGGTATTAACATATATGCTGTGCCTGTTAAAACAGTACCGAATTTATACATCATATTTAAAGGTTTATCTATTATGCTAAAAAATATAAGAACTTTGTTAATCAGTCCTTCCTTGCCTAAAAGGATGGACCAGCCATAGGTTCTAAGCAGGCTTGAAATCCAAAAGGGCAGCATAATTAACAAGATGACAAAGGAGCGTATTTTTTGCTCAAGGTTTGACGTAAAATAAGCAACCGGATACCCAATCAACAATGTTATAATCCCTGTAAATAAGGCCAGCGAAAATGAATTGAGAAAAACCCTTAAATAAACCGGATCAAGCATTTTCCTGTAATTATCCAAGGTAAATTCAAAAATAATATTGCCCAAACTGTCCCTTGACAAAAAACTCAATACCAAAACAAGCAAGAGCGGTATACCCACTAATATTGTTAAATAGATCAATATTGGAAATGCGGGTGAATTTTGTTTAATATTTTTCATTTTGTACCCCTTTTTGCTATTTCTCTTTAGGAAGTAATAATACCCCGTTTTCTTCCCACGAAACATAAACCTTATCACCTATATTATAATTGTTGTAATCATTTTGGTACTCGATAACAGTTACAAGCTCCCCGTCCACATCTACATCTGTTCGAATTTGTGAACCTGCGTAATGAACAAATGTTATTGTTCCATACAGACTGTTTGGAGTTTTGGTATAGGATATTTTCATTTTATCCATATGTACAGCCAACAGGGCAGACATGGTACCATCGCATTTATCGTGGTCTGCCATACTTCTGTCAGACTTTATATCAATAATATTATTGCCTAATTTCACCCTGCACAAATCGCCGGCCCTTTCCATGACCTTAACTTCTTTAATATTTCTGTCCCCTATAAAATCAGCAACAAACAAATTCTTGGAATTATTGTATACATCGTAAGGAGTACCCACTTGCTGAATTACACCTTCATTTATGACCACTATCCTGTCGGACATATTTAAAGCTTCCTCCTGGTCATGGGTTACATACACAAAAGTAGTCTTAGTCATTTTTTGAAGATGGGCAAGCTCTGTTTGCATATATTTTCTAAGCTTTAAATCCAAAGCCCCCAAGGGTTCATC
>CAZTXR010000143.1:0-5286 GCA_964617605.1 uncultured Clostridia bacterium
AGGAATTAAATGAAAGTAGTATTGGATAAAATACCGGAGAACTTAGATGAGTTCAAATCGATGAAAGAAATTGACCTGACAAAACCTGAAAACACCTGCGCCATGTTTATATGTGCCTTAGACTTATTTATAAAAAACAAAAATACTGGGATAGAAGCAATCAATATACTAAAAGGACCTGTAGCTTTAAATCAGCATGAAATCAGTTTTTTGTCCGACAGAGTCAGGGACAAGGCCTATTTGGCAAGAGTATATTTTGAAGGGGCAAAACCGGAAAATAATTACACACCGGATAAACCCTTTACTCTTTTATTTTATCCGGATGGAAGACCACAGGATTGCGAAGCCGGATATATGAGACTATACCTGCAAACATCAGGGGCAGATTCCAAAAGAGCTATTAAACTAAGACAGAAAGATAAGAATTGGTACATTTGGGACTATCCGGGGATTGTAACGGATGTTAGAAAACCGGCAGCAGAAGATCCTTGGGCATAAAAACAAAAATTTAAAAAAGGAGAAAATTATGGGATTAATTAAAGCAGCATTAGGAGCAGCAGGCAGTACCTTAGCAGACCAGTGGAAAGAGTTTTTCTACTGCGAGTCCTTGCCAAAAGAAGTAATGATGGTAAAGGGAGAAAAAGTAATAGGCAAAAGATCCTCCAATAAAAAGGGCAGTGACAACATCATATCCAATGGCTCCGGAATAGCAATAGCCGACGGTCAATGCATGATAATTGTGGAGCAGGGCAAGGTGGTAGATGTATGTGCCGAACCTGGGGAATATACCTATGATACATCTACTGAGCCAAGTATTTTTGCAGGCCCCTTAGGTGAGGGTATCAAAAATACCTTTAAAACCATGGGAAAAAGATTCACTTATGGAGGCGATACAGGCAAGGACCAAAGAGTTTATTACTTCAATACCAAAGAGTTGGTAGACAATAAGTTCGGCACTCCTAACCCAATTCCCTTCAGAGTGGCAGACAGAAATATAGGTCTGGATATAGATGTAGCCGTAAGATGTTCAGGGATTTATTCTTACAAAATTCAGGACCCCATACTCTTCTACACCAATGTAGCCGGAAATGTATCAGACGTATACAAGAGAGAAGAATTGGACAGCCAGCTGAAAACGGAATTTATATCAGCCCTGCAACCTGCATTTGCGGAGATATCGAAATTGGGGGTAAGACCTTCCGCATTACCCGGTTATGCCGGAGAACTTTCGGAAGCTATGAATATTGCCCTAAGCAAAAAATGGGGAGAAATAAGAGGTCTAAGTGTAGTATCCATAGCACTAAACCCAATAACCCTGCCGGAAGAAGATGCAGAATTAATTAAACAAGCACAAAGAACTGCAATTATGCGAGATCCGACTATGGCAGCAGCAACATTGGTGGGAGCACAATCAGATGCGATGAGAGCTGCAGCAAGCAATGAAGCAGGTGCTATGACGGGCTTTATGGGATTTGGCATGGCTCAGCAAGCAGGAGGAATGAATGCGCAAAACCTTTATGGAATGGGACAAAGCCAGCAGCAAGGCCAGCAAGCACCGCCTCAAATGCAAGCAGATCAGGGCGGGTGGACTTGTTCCTGCGGAAACATAAACACCGGCAAATTCTGCAGTAATTGCGGCAGTCCGCAGCCTGCACCATCAGGACAATGGAAATGCTCCTGCGGTACGGATAATACCGGTAAGTTTTGTTCAAATTGCGGGAAAGCGGCAACAAGTGCCAAGTGCTCCAACTGCGGCTATGAACCGGAAGACCCCGGCAATCCGCCTAAATTCTGTCCTGAATGCGGAAAGGCCTTTTAAGGAGCAAAATATTCTAAGTTAGGAGTAGAGATTATGACTTTACAAGAATATAAATGTCCTGCTTGCGGCGGAGCAATAGGATTTGATTCGAGTATACAAAAAATGAAATGCCCCTATTGTGATACAGAGCTTGAAATGGAAACTCTTAAAGCTTTTGATGAAGAATTAAAAAAAGAGCTGCCTGAAGATATGAGTTGGCAAAGAACTGCAGGAGAGGAATGGCAGGAAGAAGAAAAAGATAAAATGACAGTTTACGGCTGCAATTCTTGCGGCGGGGAAATAGTGGTTGATGATACCACCTCTGCCACAGCCTGCCCCTTCTGCAATAACCCGGTAGTGGTTATGGGAAGATTTACGGGAACCTTAAAGCCAAATTATATAATTCCTTTCAAATTAGATAAAAACGCAGCAAAAGAGGGACTGTACAATCACTTTAAAGACAAGAAACTTTTACCGAAGATATTTAAAGATAAAAACCATATAGACGAAATAAAGGGGCTCTACGTTCCCTTTTGGCTCTTCGATGCAGATGCAAATGCAAATATCAGATACAAGGCAAGCAAGGTCAGCTACTACAGTGACAGCAAGTATAATTATACTAAAACCAGCTATTATTCCGTGGTCAGATCCGGAGGAATAAAATTTCAAAATGTGCCGGTTGACGGTTCTACAAAAATGAATGATGATTTGATGGAATCCATAGAACCCTATAACTTCGACGAGGCAGTAGACTTTCAAACAGCATATTTGGCGGGTTATTTGGCAGATAAATATGATGTGGATGAAAAAAGCAGTGTAGATAGAGCCAATGACAGAATTAAAAACAGTGTTGAAGAAGAATTCAGATCAACTGTAAGGGGATATGACACTGTACATGAGGAAAATACAGGCATACAATTAAAAAACGGACAGGCAAAATATGCTCTCTATCCGGTTTGGGTATTGAACACCAACTGGAATGGAAAGAAATACACCTTTGCCATGAATGGTCAAACAGGGAAGTTCGTCGGGGATCTTCCCCTTGATAAGGGAGCTTATTGGAAATACTTCGGCATATTCACCGCAGTCGGGTCGGCAGCCATATATGCTCTTGCAAGATTGTTGCTATAGGAGGCAAGGATATGAAAAAAAGACTAAATTTATTTATAATACTATTGTTAGTATCTGTCATATCTTTCCTGCCTTACAAACAAATAAAAGTTTCAGCTGAAGAAAGACAAGCAGGCAGACTGGTGGATGCTGCTCATTTATTAACAGAATCACAAAGTGAAGACCTTACAAAAAAATTAGATGAAATATCAATAAGACAAAACCTTGACCTTGTAGTCATTACGGCAGACGCCTTAGAAGAAGGTTATACACCTGCAGAATATGCAGATGCTGTCTTTGATTATTATGGATACGGAATGGGAGACAATTATGACGGCATACTTCTTCTGTTATCAATGGAAGAAAGGGATTGGGCCCTATCTACCCATGGTTTTGGAATTAGCGCATTTACAGATGCGGGACAAAAATATATGGTGGACAAGATGGGGGGATATTTAAGCGAAGGGGACTTCAATGGAGCATTTAATATTTTTGCCGATATAGCAGATGAATTCATTACACAAGCAAAAAACGGTATAGCTTATGACAACAATAAGATACCTGAAAAATCTCAATCTCCCTTTTTGCTGCCTGTATCAGTCATAGGCGGAGCCTTAATAGGATTTGGCATTACAGGTTCGATGAAGAGCAAGCTCAAATCAGTATCAAAACAAAGGATGGCATCAAAATACTTAACAGACACAGCCATGTTGCCATATGCAAATAAAGATTTATACCTCTATAGTCTTGTGACCAAAACAGAAAAACCGAAGGAAAAAGAAAAATCCGGCGGCTCTACAAGTCACAAATCATCTTCCGGAAAAACTCACGGAGGAAGCAGCGGAAAATTTTAATCATCAAAGACAGTTCATTTTGCAGGAGGAAAAAAAGTATTGAAATTTATATCATGGAATATCGATTCATTAAATGCAGCCTTAACAGGCGATTCAGAACGCGCCTTATTATCCCGAAATGTTCTGAATACTATTGCGGAATACAAGCCGGAAATTATAGCTTTTCAGGAAACCAAACTGCCAAGCACCGGTCCTGCCAAAAAGCATTTAGAGGCCTTAGAGGAGAACTTTCCTGACTACGAAATTGTTTGGAACAGTTCAGCAGAGCCTGCCCGAAAGGGTTATGCAGGGACCATGTTTTTATATAGGAAAAATTTAAAACCGAATCTTTCAATTCCCGTGATTGGAGCCCCAAGCACCATGGATTCTGAAGGCAGGATAATGACTTTAGAATTTGATGATTTTTATTTAACACAAGTTTACACGCCCAATGCGGGAGACGGTTTAGATCGTTTGGAGGAGCGTCAGCTTTGGGACATAAAATATGCGGATTATTTAGCAAGCCTGGATAAGGAAAAATATGTTATTGCAACCGGAGACTTTAACGTAGCACATAAGGAAATAGATTTGGCTCATCCTAACAGCAACCGCCGTTCAGCCGGCTTTACCGACGAGGAACGCCAAGGTTTCACAAATCTTTTGGAAAGAGGCTTCACGGATACCTTCAGGTATATGCAAGGAGATATAGAAGGGGCCTATACCTGGTGGGCACAGCGTGCCAAAACAAGCAAAATCAACAATTCAGGCTGGAGAATTGATTATTGGCTGGTTAGTTCTCGCCTGGCAGATAGGATAATTAAATCTGAAATGGTTGATTCCGGTCCAAGACAAGACCACACACCGATTTTGCTGGAAGTTAATCTCTAAAAAAGCGGAAAATTAAAAAATATTAAGCATCTCACACTGAGGTGCTTTTTATATACCCATGTTACAAAAATAAAACTCCTACCCCCTACATTTGTAGGATGTGCTCCTCTTGAAAATTCGCTAAACTATATGGAGAAGGATATAAACCATGAGGGGGTGATCTTGATTGAGAACCATTGTCATAAGTATGCAAAACAATTTATTATCAGGGGCAATTGTTAAATACCTAACAGAAAGGGGGGAATTGATGCCGGAAAGAATTTTAGATCACAGTAAGAAAGATGAACCTTATGCCAGCTGTGAAGCATTAAATGCAGATGTGCTCTTAATGGATATTTCGCGGCTGCCAAGCTTTACATTGAACAAAAGGCTGGAAACAGCAAGAAGGATCAGAGAAAATCTTCCAAAGTGTAAAATTGCATTACTTTGTGACGAAAATGCAGACCCGGACATAGCTGAAAAAGTAAAGGATGCAAAGATAATGGGACTAATTGACGGATTTTTTCACAGCTCGGTTACAGGGGAATATATATCAGCTGCCTTAGATGCCCTGTAACCATAATTATTTAATAAAAATACAAATTAGGAGGTTGTAATGAATCAGAAAATTAAAAGAATTTTAAGTGCTTTTCTAACCTTATCCATGATTTTAAGTAT
>CAZTXR010000144.1:0-5225 GCA_964617605.1 uncultured Clostridia bacterium
AGGTTGTTGAAGAGGTAAATGATTGTACGACTATAAAGAAAACGTTAACGTTGTGATTCTAATCCATATTTGTTTAAAGTTTAAACTTTTAAACTAATTTGTTTAAGCAAAAAAATTGAAAGGTGGTTAATAGAATATGAGAATCAGATCCATGAAATTAAATAATTTTAGGGGGTATAAGGAAGAAGTTATTATTGATTTTTGCAACTTAACTGCTTTCGTGGGGAAAAACGATATAGGAAAATCAAGCATTTTAGAAGCACTTGACATTTTTTTCAATGAAGGCAAAGGTACGGTTAAGTTAGATAAGGACGACATTAATAAGCATGCTTTGACAGAAGGCAATAATGAAATATACATTTCTGTATGCTTTGAAGAACTACCTGATGAGGTTATTATTGATGATACCAATGAAACAACCCTACAATCGGAATTCTTACTAAATACTGATGGTAATCTTGAGATAATTAAGAAGTACCCTAATGCTGCTTCTGCTAAAGTGTTTATAAAAGCTTATCATCCTAGCAACCCAAATTGTAAAGACCTTTTATTAAAAAAAGATAGCGATCTTAGAAATATTTTAGATAATGAAGACATTGAATGTCCTGATAGGACCAGAAAAGCAGTTATGAGAGCATCAATATGGAATAAATATGAGGATGATTTACAATTAAAAGAAATGGAAATAGATGTTACTAAGGGTGATACAAAGACAATTTGGGATAAGCTGCAAAACTATTTACCATTATATACTCTATTTCAATCTGACAGGAAAAACAGCGATGGGGACAGCGAAGTACAGGATCCACTTAAGTTTGCAGTAAAAGAAATTTTAAAAGAAAATGAATTAAGAGAACAACTTTCTGAAATTGCATCTCAGGTTGAGGAAAAACTTACAGAAGTTTCTGATAGAACTCTACAAAAGTTAAGAGAAATAGATGTTGATATAGCAAACAGTCTAAATCCAGTTATTCCATCAGTTGAAAGTTTGAAATGGGCTGATGTATTTAAGAATGTATCAATTTCTGGTGATGAAGATATACCGATTAACAAGCGTGGAAGTGGTACTAAAAGATTAATTCTATTGAGTTTTTTTCGAGCAGAAGCTGAGAGGAGATATCTGGAGTCGGATAACTCATGCGTGATTTATGCACTTGAAGAGCCTGAAACTTCTCAACATACTGAAAATCAAAAAATACTTATTAATGCATTGCTTACATTATCCGAATTACCAAATTCTCAAATAATTATTTCCACTCATAGTTCGAATATAGTAAAAGCTCTCGATTTTACAAATTTACGTTTAATTACATATGAAGATGATTTAAAATCGGTTTCTTCAGTTTTACCGGGACAGTTACCTTATCCATCTTTAAATGAAGTTAATTACTTGGCGTTTAACGATGTTTCTGAGGAATACCATAACGAACTATACGGATTTATTGATGCTGAAGAATATTTACAATCTTATAAATCTGGGAAACCGACCCTAGCTTATAATAAGATTCAACGAGATGGAACTTTGCGAAATGAGAATATTACATTAACTGAATATATAAGACATCAAATCCATCATCCTGAAAATGCGCATAATACAAGATTCACAAATGAGCAACTTAAAGAATCCATTTGTCAGATGAGAGATTTTATCAAAGAACAATATACGACAAATGCAGAAGCATAAAGAAATTTTGATGAAGTTTTTAAAAGATCCTAAAGTTTGCTTATCGAATTATGAAGGAATGATAATTATTATTATATATAAAAGGGGTGATTTGTCTTGAAACCTTCAAAGAATGCAATACTTGGTTATTCGTATCAAAAAATGATTGCGTTTTTGTTATTGGTAAAAATGGATGTAGAAAGAGAAATTGAATATATAGAACTTGAGGCAAGTGTTGCTCATAATTTTGACGATTTATCAGTCTGCTGTAATTCTCAATCAATGTATTGCCAAATGAAGGATTATAAAGATATTAAGGCCGCTGATTTAAAAAGAGAAAAAAATGAATTATTAATAAAAGGAATTAGACACAAATTATCTGATAAAGTTAATATTGTATTCATAAAAGACATTAACATAGTTCCTGACACAGAAATATTAGGTTTTCAAGCAATGAATTTAGATGGTATTTTTATAGTATCAATTTCTAGAGAAGAAGCCTGGAATATTATTAATTCACTTTACGAATTTAACGAATATAGAATTATTAAAATAGAAGGGTTTTTTAATAAGTCATTGGATGATAGACGTCTATTCATTAAGAGAAGTGACTTGCCATTGATAGACTTATACTCAACTGAGTTAATAGATAAAACAATAAAATTACAGGAAATAACACTTGGTCATTCAAATATTGTACAAATAGAAGGTAAGCCTGGAGTGGGAAAAAGTCATTTAGTTAACCAATTGGAACTTGAAAATGAAAAAATATTATATAGATTTTGGGTTTCTAATCAAGACAAGAACTATAGAGAGCGCTTATCTTATAATAATTTTACATCAAATATAGCTAAGGAGCTATTTAATAATTATATTCATAAAACAGAAGAAGAAATTTCGATTAAACTTCACGAAGATAGTATTATTCTGATTGTGGATGGCCTTGACCATGTTGAAAATTACAATTCAAGTGACTTACAACTTTTTATTGATTTTATCAATCGAGTAGGAGAAAAAAGTAAAGTTGTCGTGTTAACACGTCCTCTTAAAGCAAAAACAAATTGGGAAACTATCATTTTAAATAATTGGAACTTTAATCAAACAATGAAATTACTGGATGAATATTATCATATTACTGATTATGAGGCATTTATGAGTATTTATCAAATAACAGATGGCTATCCTATATTGGTTAGTTTTCTAGCTAAACACTATAAAAAATTTTACACTCTTCCTGATATAGGCGAAGTTAAAAATATAAGTGATTATTATGATAATGTAGTACGCGATGTTAACGTTAAATCTGCACTTACATTATTTTTGACTTCTCGTTCATATTTTATGAGATCTGAAATTAATAATTTGTTAGAAAACGAGTTAGTTGACTTAGTAAATGATTTTATTGATTCATATCCATATTTGTTTGAAATTCGAATAAATAGAGTATCGTTACTTCATGATAGTTTCAATACATATCTTAGAGAACAAGAAATATGCAACTATGAAAAACGCAAGAGTATTGTTCATAATAAAGTGTTTGATTCTATCATGAACGGTGAAAAAAGGTATCTTAGCAGATTCGATTACTTTGATTTGCCTTTGGACATGAAGATTAAGGTAGTTCAAAAATATTCAAATATTCGTGAATTCAAAATTCTTATGGAAGAATGTGTTGATTTTGAGGCAATTCAAGCTTTTTATTACCAAGTGAGAAGAACTATTGGCGTTCTTAAATACGATAATTTGAGTATTATTCAGTATTATGATTTATCATTAATATATAATATTATTCATAGAGATCATATATCAAGTTTAAATAGATTTCTATATACATATGTAACCTGTCTTTTGTTCAATGGATATTCAGAAGAAGACATTATAAGTTCCGATTATATTTTCGCTTTTCTGTATTTTCTTCATACAAATGATATGGAGTTAATAAAAAAGGTTATGAGTGATGATAATTTCAGTACTGATGATTTTTATGATACCTTGGCATCTGATATATCTGAGGAAGAAACATATTTTGAACTTCATGATACACCAATATCGCTATTAAATGAAATATACGAAGTATTAATAAGCAATACAGAATATATAGTAAAAGATTTGATAAAAGACATTTTAGTAAATGTATATATTCATGGAACTTCTGAACTGACTTTTGAAGAGATGCATAGGGCTATTATACTTTTTATTGATAGCAATGATTTAGATTCATCTAAATTATTAATTGAAAAGGAATTAGCAAAATACAATGTTCGCACTTTCTTTGCACATAGTATATTACAAACAGCGAAAGATGAATTAGAGAGCCTTGGATATATCAAAAAGAACAATGATTATAAAAATTTAACTCTTAATGATTACATTATGAAATATGCCTGTCGTGGTTCTTTCGATGTACTAAAAAGGGTCCAAGCTTATTTACGATTATCAATGAAAGAAAATCGAAAAATTGATATTAATAGTATTAGTAAGTTTTGGACAATGTATTATGAAAGAAAAGATTATTCCGTTATTAATATTCACGAAGCATTGAAAGTATTTGAAATAAAAGGAATGATAAGCGAAATTGAGTCATGTGGACTAATAAATTCAGTTCAAAAGTTATCAGAGAAAGGAATTAGGTACTTATTTGATGATTACATTGAGATTCATGATGTAGGTATATTAGAACTTTTAGATAATAATTTTGTCTTAGATGAATTAAATATTCATTGGTTTGAACTGCCGGTTAATTACATAAATTATTTTTCGGACAGTCAAATAAAAGCTGCTATAAGACAACAATTACATTATAATTCAACAACCAAAAAAATTAGAGTACTTGATATAGAAAATGCTCTTTTATCGAAAAAGATTTCTGAAATTTTAGAAGTATTTTCATTATTAAAGTTTGTTATAGAAATTTCAAAAGATCATTATCTGTTAGAAGAGCTAAAAAAAAGAGGAGCCTATTTACAAGTAGTACCAAGTGAGAAAATAGATAACAGTTATAAAAGTAATAGCGATGAGAGATATAGCCAAGGAATTATTACATTTGAAGATATCGATTATATAAAAGAATTAAAACTTAAAAACTATGAAGTTGCTGCATTCACAGATGGCTATTATTCCTTATTGGCAGATTTAGATGTTTTCTCTATATACCTTCGGGATGATATGAAGCAGAATATCGGCAGAATATTATATAATGCTTTTCTTGGTAAAATAAAAAGTAGAAGTTTGTATGGTAATCTATATTATTTTGTAGGGAATTTACCTAAAATGTTTCATATATATGATACTGATGTTGATTGGGAATCTATATATTCAAGTTTTAGATTATTTTTAGATTTATCATTAATTAAAGAGTAATATTATAATTCCAACAATGTTGATGAGGTCAAGAAGATGCCTTTGTGTATTAGAGTCAGAATCTTTAATACTTGGTCTTAAATCACTTGACATAAGAAAAGCTCATGAAAGACCGGAAGCATAGGTAACAATAACCCGGTTAAGCTAATGAGATTTATCAATGCTTTGGAATCTGCATTAGGGAAAGAAGCTGAGAAGGTCT
>CAZTXR010000145.1:0-5214 GCA_964617605.1 uncultured Clostridia bacterium
TTTCCGTATGCTTTGATATAATCCTTACTGTCCTTATCTTGATTAGCCAATACTTTAAAAGACCTTACAACATCCATTAATATTTCATTGGTTGAATCGGTAATTGGTGCATCCAATCCGTAGCCTAATGCCATAGCAAGGTAAGTAGTATTTAGTAGTTTTCTGTTGGGAAGGCCAAAAGATACGTTGCTGGTTCCCAAAACTATTTTTACATTGTATTTTGATTTAATTAATGGTATTGCCTTAAGTGTTTCCATTACAGCTGCCTGCTCGGCAGATGCAGTAAGAACAAGAGGATCTATAAGTATATTTTCTTCAGGAATACCGTATGTCTTAGCTGTTTCAATGATATTTGACGCAATTTTAAGCCTTTTTTCGGAAGTTTCAGGAATTCCGTCTTCATCGAGGGTTAAAGCAACTACCAAGCTTCCATATTTTTTAACAATTGGAAATACATTTTCCATGCTCTCCTTCTTGCCGTTTACGGAATTTATTATAGGCTTTCCGTTATAAATTCTTGCGGCAGCTTCAATAACATCATAATTGGCACTGTCTATTTGAAGGGGCAGGGAAACAAGGGATTGCACTTCTCTTACTATTTTTTTCATCATTTCTTGTTCGTCAATATCCGGAAGACCCACATTTATATCCAAAATATCAGAGCCTGTGTCTTGTTGAGATATAGCTTCCCTTATAACATAGCTTAAGTCATTTTCTCTCAATGCTTCCTTAAGTCTTTTTTTACCTGTAGGATTTATTCTTTCGCCTATAATTTTAACTTCTTCACCTAAAAATACTGTTTTTGAAGATGAGCTGGCACTTGTAAAATGCTTTTTTGATATTTTTAGGGGTTTTAATTCATTTAATGAACTTATTATGCTTTTAATATATTCAGGTGTAGTACCGCAGCATCCTCCGATTATTTGAATACCTTTTTTAGCCATTATATTAATTTCATGGCTGTATTCATCCGGTCCTATATCATAATATGTATTCTTGTTGTCATATTTAGGAAGTCCTGCATTAGCCTGCACCATAAGAGGCAGGGAACTGTATTGTATAAGCTCGTCAACTATGGATTGCAGCTGTTTAGGACCTAGGGAACAGTTTACACCTAAGACATCAACGCCTAAACCTTCAGCAAGAAAAACGAATGTTTTTACATCGGTTCCGGTAAATGTACGGCCGTTATCTTGAAAAGACATGGTGGTAAACAAGGGAAGATGTGAATTTTCCTTTGCTGCAAGGATTGCTGCCTTCAATTCATACAAATCAGTCATTGTTTCAATAAGTATTAAGTCCGCACCTGCATTTGTTCCAATGATTATTTGTTCTTTAAAAATGTCGTAAGCCTCTTCAAAGCTTAAAGTTCCCAAGGGGGATAGGAGGGTTCCGATAGGACCTATATCCAAGGCAACATATTTTTCATTTAATCCCTCTATAGATTTCTTTGCTATCATTACACCAGCGGTTATAATTTCTTCTGCTGTATAAGGGGAATTTTTAAACTTAATTCTGTTGGCACCAAATGTATTTGTAGTTATAATATCAGAGCCGGCATTTAAGTATTCACTGTGAATCTTATAAATGATATTAGGATTTGTGATATTTAACTCTTCCGGCAATTCACCGATTTTTAAACCGCTGTTCTGAAGCATGGTACCCATAGCTCCGTCAAAAAAGAGAAAATTTTCTTTTAATCTATTTAACACAAGCACTCACTCCTTCCTTGGAAAAACTGCAATTGCCATACAAAGAGCAATTTAAGCAGGATTTTTTATATATCACGTTGTCTTTAGTAAAACCAATAAAAGCCGTAACCGATTTTCTTGGAATTAAAATCGAAGAATCTAAAACAGATAAACCTATAAGCTTTTGTGCATTCAATGAAGACAGTATTTCTTTTTGGTGAGAAAGAGGCACATCCCCATATCCGGGACTGTATCTGAATGTAAGATTACAGCCTTCCTTTGCAGCTAATTCTTTAATTTCATTTTCTGCAAGGTCACATAAGAATTCGATGCAAGAAGCTGCGCAGGCATCAAGTACAAGAGCCTTTGACAAATTTGTCACACTGTAGTATTTAATTCTTTTTTCTGCTTCAAAACCTATAGTTGCAGCCATAACAGCCGATTTATCACAATGCTTGAAAAGATTCTCCAAGTCCTTTGATTTAATATTTATAAGGTTTTCAAAGCTTATATTAGAATTTTCTTTATTAAGGCTGAAAACCCTGTAAACATATTTAAGCTCAGCCGTTTCTCGCAGTTCCTTAATTGATTCATTCAGCAATCTTTCTGTTTCTTCATCAACTTCTTTATTTTTATATCCCAGGTATCTTAAGGCTTCGCTTTTATCTATTTTTATTGAATCATTATTAATTTGCCTTACACTCATTTGTCAGCACACTCCTGATTGCGGTAATACTTCCTAAAATTTTTCTTGCAGTGGAAGGCTTATTCATGGTGTAAATATGAATTCCATCAACTCCCCAGGATAAAAGGTCTATTATCTGGCTGACAGCATAAGACATCCCCGCCTCTTTCAGGGCTTCAGGGTTATTTTCATATTTTTCCAAGAGCCTCTTAAATTTTTTAGGTATTGAATTACCTGTAAGATTCACTATTGTATTTATTTGTCTTTTGTTAAGTATTGGCATAATCCCTGTGGTTATAGGAATATTGATTCCTTTTTTTATTGCTTTGTCATAAAAATCATAAAACATTTCATTGTCAAAAAACATTTGAGTAGCTAAAAAATCAGCTCCTGCATCAATTTTTCTCTTGAGAAAATCGATATCCGCTTCTAAATCCTTGGCATCGGGATGCTTTTCCGGATAACAGGCAGCACCAACGCATAAATCGGAGTTTTTTTTGAAATATTCTATCAGCTCCACGGAATTTTTATAGCCGTCATTTCGCTGTGTCCCAGATTCATAATCCTTTGGATAATCACCTCTCAAGGCCATAACATTTTGTATATTGTTTTCTTTTAAAGAGTTCAGCATATTATGAATTTCATTTTTAGATGATGATATACAAGTAACATGAGCAGTTGATGTCAAATTATATTTGTTTTGAATATATGATGATATTTCAATTGTTCTGTCCTTTGTGCTTCCTCCGGCACCATATGTAACACTCATAAAATCAGGATTCAAGTTGTAGAGTTCATCAATTGAATTAAAAATTGTGTCAATGGGTGTGTCTGCCTTGGGCGGAAATATCTCAAAGGATATTAAGGGCATCTTTTCTTCAAATTTATGATTTATTTTCATTTCGTCCTCCTGTATAAATTTCATCAATATAATGCAGATAAAAAAATCTTCCCCGCATTTGGGAAAGACATGGTCCTATAATCCTCATCTGCCGGTTAAACCGCTGGATTTGGCACCTTATACAAAGATTGGTTGCCGGACTTCACAGGGCCAGGTCCCTCCGTCACTCTTGATGAATTTATTAAATTATTAAAACAAAGTATATAACTTATAATATCAAATTGTCAATAGCAAAAAAATATTTTATGAAAGCAAGTGGATTTTGACTTCGATACAATTTCAATTGACTTGTAAGTATCAGGGAGCATATAATTAGCAATATTGAACCAAATCCACAGATAGTAAAATGAAATTTTGGAGATAAATTTATGAAAAGATTTAAAAAGGTTTATGTGGAAATAATCAATATATGCAATCTTGCTTGTGAATTTTGTCCGGAAACAAAAAGGCCGCCGGAAATAATGAGCATTGAAAGCTTTTCCCACATCTTGGACCAAATAAAGCCATATACTGATTACATATACTTTCATGTGAAGGGGGAACCCCTCTTTCATCCTGAAATAGATAAATTGTTAGATATTTGCGGTGAAAAAGGGTTTAAAGTAAATCTTACTACAAATGGGACCTTGATAAATAAGGTTAAGGAAAAACTCCTTACGAAGAAAGCATTAAGGCAGATAAATTTTTCTTTACATAGCATAAAAGAAGATGAAAAAACAGGAGCCAAGCAAGAATATATAAATAATATACTGTCTTTTTCCAAAGAGGCTGTTGATAAATCGGATATTATCATATCATTAAGGTTGTGGAACTTACATAAGGACAATTCGATTAATAAAGAAATTCAAAAAAACAGAAAAATGCTGGATTTTATCGAAAAAGAATTTAATTTAAACTATAAAATAGAAGAAAAAGTTTTACCCGGCAGGGGGGTAAAAATTCATGATAGAATATATTTAAATCAAGAACACCTTTTTCAATGGCCGGATTTAGAAGAGGCGGAAGACAATGTGAAAGGCTTTTGCTATGGACTTCGAAATCAGGCAGCAATATTGGCAGATGGAAGGGTAGTGCCCTGTTGCCTTGATGGTAATGGAATTATAAATTTAGGAAATATTAATGACACTCCCTTTTCTGAAATAATAGAAAGTACAAGAGCAAATAGTATTGTTGATGGTTTTTCAAGAAGGGAAGCAGTAGAGGAGCTTTGCAGAAAATGCGGCTACAAGCAAAGATTCGGCAAATAGGCAGGTCAAAATTCGGTTTCCGGAAAGTTGAAAGCGACTGTTTTTTATAGTATAATATAATATAATATAATAGCGTTGCAGGAAAGGGTTTTATCGGAGGGGAAAATGTATTTTATAGCGGCTCAAGGCATTGGATTTATCGGGACAGGCTTACTGGTATTTTCTTATCAGTTTAAAGAAAGCAATAAATTATTTTTTGTACAAATGTGTGCTAACATTGCATATATAATACATTTTTTTATGTTAGGTGCATTGTCAGGCAGTATTAATATAGCTGTCAGCTTATTCAGAAATTTCGTTCTGATTAATTCAGACAAAAAATGGGCAAAAAACAAGTATTGGATATGGCTATTTGCTTTTTTGCATATGGCAGCTACCTTTTTATTTTGGCAGGACCTTTTCAGCCTATTGCCATGTGTTGGTATGATAGCAATGGTTCTTGCATCTTGGACAAGAAATGGAAAGAAAATCAGAACAGCAAATATATTAATAAACTCACCGGCATGGTTAACATATGATATTTATACAGGTTCATATTCAGGCATTGTATGTGAATTATTAACATTAGCATCAGTATTAATTTCATTTTTTAGATATGGCGTTAAAGCTTTGGATGAAATTAATTAGATACAAAAAATTAAATATTTACTCAAATTAACAGAAGGGCTTGTTATGAGGTATTTTAAAAAA
>CAZTXR010000146.1:0-1652 GCA_964617605.1 uncultured Clostridia bacterium
ACTTAAAACCATATTAAAAAACCCATGGTAATAACAAATGCACTTTGTTCAAATATTCATATGAATATGCAAAAATTAATGAAGATAAAATTTACAAACTCAAGTTGTGCATGGTACCAACTTAAGTTATTGTAAAAATGCAGGGAGCGAAATGAATCGTTCCCTGCATTTTTGGTCACGTGCTTTATTTACTCGTCAACAAGCAAGCGGTAGACAAATAAAACCCCATCTACCAAAATTCGCTGAGCAGCAATGAGCCGTCCTCACCGCTCAGATTCACAGAAAAAAGCCTGGTCGCACCGGTTTCGTCCACATAAGAGATTCCGTATGAGGGCATATCGCCATAGAAAGTCATTTCCACCACTAAGGGACGCTGGGGCATCAATGTATCTGCAAAATATATTTCTTGTGTCTGATAGTTAATTTTTCCATCTTCGTCAACATCATTAAATGTGAGCGCATATACTTTGAAGTTCTTTGAGGGAGCTTTGGCGGTAAAGAGCACACGAACACGAGCATCAGAGTCGTCGGCTGTAAATTCATCGTAGTCCGACAGATTACCGGAAAAGTCGTCTGCCCACTGAGCATCAACCAAGGGTTCTGCCAAACCATCCCCGGTGTTTTCAAAGCTTGAAAAAGGAATCAGGTCGATATCCTTAACTTGTTTTATGAGCTCATCACACTTTTCCCAAAAGTCTTCATAAGAAATCTCAAGCTCGTCTGAAATGGATTTGTCCCATTGACCGGAGGTGTTGTGATAAAAACCTATCTCAGCAAGACTCTCATCTTTCTCATAGGTGAAGTAGAAATTCTCACAGGAAAGAGAGGACCCATCTTCAGAAATGACATAGGTTCCAAAGATGGAATACATGGCGCCGTTGGAGCCTTGATACAGGAATCTGCCCTCCCCCATGTAAGAGTAAGAGCTGCGGCTCATGCCGGCCAATGTCAAAACCGGTATACCGTCTGCTTGGGTATAAACAGCGTACACTTGGCCGCCTCCATCCACCGCGCCGATCAGCAATTCCGGAAAGCCGTCCCCACTGACGTCCTTTACGGCATAGCCGATGCTGTCGAGAGCATCGCTGCACTCTTTCCCTGAGATAGCTTCCCATATGCCCATCATGCCTTCGTCAGCCTCAAAGTATTCACTGCCCTCCGCGATAAGAGCATACATATCAGCGAGAATATCTCCGTACAGAACTTCATAGCCTTGCTCCGGCTCAACGGATGGGTCGGCGCTTGATTCCGGCGGAAGCGGCACACCCCCCTTGGTCGCCTTCGGCAGAGTCGGAGCAGAGGGAGCGGGTGAAGCCACCTGGGCGCCGCAGGCTGCAAGGGAGAGCACCATTACAGCACATAGTAGAATAGATAGGGAACTCGCAAATCTTTTCATGATTTTCCGTCCTTTCTTCACAAAATCTATAAATTCATATTGGTTTATTTTTCTGAATGACACGCACCGCTTACAAGCACTTCCCGTAGGGAGATATAGTCCTTAGTGCTTTCATTGGTCCTGACTTCCTGTGAATACAAATATACTAGTTAAATTATATACGAATATCAGCAGATATTCAAGCGGCGGCAAGAAGAATTTGTTGATTGAAAAACAAATTGGCAAAAATCCAAATTATATAGTATAATCTAACAAT
>CAZTXR010000146.1:1752-5210 GCA_964617605.1 uncultured Clostridia bacterium
AAATCCTGACATAAAAGCCTGCGACCTCTTGTTTGTACAAGCAAATGCATTTAATATGGATTACATTAAATCTATACGAGGAGATTTTATATGAATAATTTTATATTTCCATTTAGTTTTGAATTGCCCACTAAAATAGTTTATGGTCCGGGATGTATTTCCACTGAAAGCAACCCTAGACCCATGAATAAAGAAGATTATTTGATCGTAATAAAAAATGCTTATTCATTTATTATTTAAATTTTGAAGGTATAGGTGGAATATGCGATTAAATTTATTTATTACTGCCGTAACGCCGGGCCTAGCCTTGGCTTTGATATTTTACTTGGTTGACAGACACAACAGGGAACCGATCAATATGTTATTGAAGGTGTTTATTTATGGTGCTGTCTTTGTTATCCCCACGGTATTTATTGAAAATTTCTTGCTGTTTTTTAATATATTTAGTGGCTTGCCGGGAATTTTTTACATGGCTTTTATTGTTGCCGGTTTGACTGAAGAATATATGAAAAGAAAAGTTGTCCTTAAACATGTGTATTTTAATCCGGTTTTCGATGAAAAATTGGATGGTATAGTCTACTGTGTCATGTCAGCACTGGGTTTTGCAACTGTTGAAAATATTATGTATGTTGTTTTCAGGTTTTCCGATGTTGAATCAGCGGGTTATTACAGAGCGATTGTTTCTGTTCCGGCTCACATGTTATTTGCTGTAACAATGGGGTATTATCTTTCGTTGGCTAAGTTTTCTTCAAGCCCTGAAGAGTACAGATATTATTATAAAAAATCATTATGGGTTCCTGTTGTCTTGCACGGAATTTTTGATTTTATTCTAATGTCAGAAAATGCTTTTTTAATGATTTTATTTATACCATTTGTTATTAATTTATGGGTTATGAATTTTAAAAAGTTAAGTGCCTACTATAAGGATTCTAAATATGCAAACAAGAATAATTAATTCGGTTTTATATGCCTTTTATATTTTTTTATGCATTCCGGGGACGGACCTTAAAATAGGGATATGATGATATATAATGCTGATATAAATGTCAAAGCCGCTGCTGTTATAACTATTTTAGGAGATAAATATGAATGAAGTAATAAAACTATTGAAATCACACACATCAATCAGAAAATTTAATAAGGTAAATATCAACAATGAACAAATACAAAACATTATTGAATCGGCAATGCGGGGAGCTACAGCCGGCAATATGATGGCATATAGTATTATTAAAATAGAATCAAAGGATACTTTGGCAAAACTTGCAAAAAGCTGCGATAATCAGCCATTTATAGCGGAGGCTGATTTGGCGCTTTTGTTTGTTGCCGATAATTACAAGTGGCATAAATTTTATGAACAAAGAGATATAAAGAATACATTTCCAAATTATAGGGGACCGGAACTAAGTGATTTTATGCTTGGAATTCAAGATGCCATGATTGCTGCACAAAATGCGGTGATAGCGGCTGAAAGTTTGGGAATTGGCACTTGCTACATAGGTGATATAGTTGAGAATTATGAATACCATAAGGAATTATTTAATTTGCCGAAATATACAATGCCCGTTACATTAATTGTAATGGGAAATTATGATTTTAAGCCAAAAAGCAGGGATAGGTTCAATGAAAAACATATTGTATTCAGTGAAAGGTATCCGGACCTTACAGAGCGATTTATTGATGATATGTTTTTAAAGGAAGAATCCAAGGATAAAGAATTCGCAAGAAAGTTTTATAAAAGAAAAATGGATGCACCTTTTTTCAAGGAAATGATTAGGTCAATTAAACTTTATATTGATGAATGGAATTTATAAGGAAATAAATTAGAGATTGATAAAGATAGCAAATCCACAGAAGAGGGGATTTTATATGAATAATCTTACACTTCCATTTAGTTTTGTATTGCCCACTAAAATAGTTTATGGTCACGGATGTATTTCGTCCTTGGCTGGCTGATAAAACAAAAATATATGGGGGAAAAACAACTTCAGGTACCCGCGTGCCTTGCTTTTGGGAGCATTATGGCAGGTATTGCCTTCAGTCATTCTGATGTTGCCTCTGTCCACTGCATAGCTGATAAAAAGTACTTATTCATTTATATGAAATAAAGAAAATCAACAAAACTATAAAATTAATATTTATGAAGATTAGGGATCTGGTTTCTCTAAATATGTACAGAATTTTTATGCTAAATTTTTATAATTTTAAAAAATTGATTTTATATATTGATATTTTTATATATGAAATGTATAATTGTTATGATTAATTAATTTAATATTTTTAATTAGAAAGCACGGGCAAATATAATGAAAATGACAATTATTACGAATAATCCAAAAGTTAATGATTACTATTCAGATAAGTTAAATTTAGAATTTTTTCCTGATGATACTCAGGTAGAAATTCTTAAACGTGCTCGAAATAAAATTCATTTAGGTGCAAAGTTATTAATCCATCCTATGCCAGGAAGAATAAAGCCCCATGAAACCCCATATAAATCTGTTTTATTGGAGATGGGGGAATCTGAAACAAGTTTTGACAGTGTTGTAATCATAGAGGACAGCATAAAAATGACGGAAAAATATTTGAATAATACTGCATATTTAAAATATTATGATGAATTGACACAGGATTTACAATATATTGATAAACTACTTCTAGATAGTGGAATAGAAGAAATAAGAGGAAGCAGACCATGAACGAAAAATCCGGGTATAAGGCAATCAAAGAAACTCTTATAAAAAATGTAGATTTTGTTCTCATTGTAAATAAGAACTTTGATATTATCTATAATTCAAGATGGGATGCCAATATGGGGAATGGCAAGGAACCTTATAACTTCGGTAATAAAAAGGAGCATTTATTTGAAAAATATCCTACTCTTGGACGGGAAAACAGTACTATAGCAAGAACAATGTCAACAGGAGAGGTTATTATAAGCGGGGCTCAGGAATTTTCCGATGATAAAGGAAGGGTTTATCTTACTCAAAACATGACATTGCCTATTTTTAAAGATGGGAAAATAATAGGAGTTGTAGAGCTTACAAAAGAGTTGACCAATGTGGAGCATATAAATTTTAAGGATGATTATTTTCGCAGACTTGCAATGGAAAACAGTTTCAAGCCTAATAGAGAAAACGATGAACATATAACTTTTGAAGATATTTTAACCTTAGATGATGAGGTGTTAAGAATTATAGAGCTTGCTAAAATTTTTTCTACACGCATGACACCGACTTTGATATATGGGGAAACGGGAACAGGAAAAGAATTATTTGCTCAAGCAATGATTAATTACAGTGCAAATCCCAACCAGAAAATTATAGTGCAAAATTGTGCCGCTGTACCTGATAACCTTATAGAATCCATTCTTTTTGGAACAACGAAAGGTTCCTTTACAGGGGCAGAAAATAAAAAGGGACTTTTTGAGGAGGCTGATGAAGGAATTTTATTTCTTG
>CAZTXR010000147.1:0-5155 GCA_964617605.1 uncultured Clostridia bacterium
TCATGAAGCTTGATAACAAGCATCTGCCTGAATAAGATATACACATGGCTCCATGTACAAATGTTTCAAATTCCAAATCTTTAGGTGTATTTTTTACTATTGTATCAATTTCATCAAAGCTAAGCTCCCTTGCAAGAACAATTCTGTTTACTCCCTGTCTGTACCAGAAGTTTGCTGCCTGATAATTTGTTGTATTTGCTTGAGTGCTTAAATGAATTCGCATGTCAGGAATTGTTTGTTTAACTAGGTCTACAAGGCCGGGGTCAGCAACAATCAACGCATCCACGCCTATTTTTTGCAAATATTTTAAATATTCCTCAATACCTTTCAGATCATCATTATGCGGTGTTATATTAACTGTAATGTTAGATTTTCTTCCATGCTTGTGGCAGTAATCTACCCCTTCTTCTAATTCCTTTTCAGAAAAGTTTTTTCCGGCTGCTCTCATTCCCATGGACTTGCCTGCAAAATACACTTCATCGGCTCCATATTGTACAGCCATAATCAATTTATCCATATTTCCGGCAGGTGCTAATAATTTCGGTAACATAAATTCTCCTTTATTTTATCAATGTAACTGCCAAGCCATCCCCTAAGGGCAGGACTGAAGTTACAAATCTCTCATCATGTGATATATATTCTAAATAATTTCTCAAATTCCTAACCAAGGTTTTCTTTCTTCTTACTACCAATTCATCTGTTGCAATCATTCCTTGATACAAGACATTGTCAGACAGAATTATTCCCCCCGGTTTCATCATTTTTAAGCATTTGTCAAAGAATACTCTATAGTAGCTTTTAGCGGCATCAATAAATGCCATATCAAAAGATCCTTCAACTTCATCCAACATGTCAACCGCATCACCGTAATAAACCTTTATATTGTCTGCAAGTCCAAAATCGCTGATGTTTTTTAATGCTTCCTTATAAAATTTTTCACTTCTTTCCATGGTGGTAACTTTACCTTCATTCATCATGGCATTAACCATAAATATTGAAGAATAACCCACATTTGTACCTATTTCAATTATATTTTTAGCATTCAATTGATTAATTACCAATTTTATAAATTGACCTACCTCCTTATGAATGATAGGTAAATTTCTTTCTTCGCAATAAATCCTGAATTTCTCTAATTTGTCATTATCCTCTTTAATAAGGCTGTTAATATATGAATCTATATATTCTCTGTTTATATTATCCATTTAGTTCAAATACTCCTCAGCTGCATGTATATGCTCATCGTATGTTTTCGAAAAATAATGTGAGCCGTCCCCTTTTGCCACAAAGAACAAATAATCCACATCAGCAGGCTCCAGGACAGAAATTATGGATACCTTGCCCGGTGAATTGATAGGAGATGGAGGCAGACCTTCAATTATATAGGTGTTGTAAGGAGAATCTATGGCAATATCATCATAGGTAAGTCTTTCCTTCCATTCACCGTTGGCATAATTAACAGTAGCGCAGGATTGAAGTTTCATATTTATATCCAGTCGATTTAAAAATACTTTTGCCACTTCATCTCTTTCTTCATCCAGAAGTGCTTCTTTTTCAACTATGCTGGCTAAATTTATTACCTCTTCAAATGTCAAATTAGTATTTCCCATTTTTGTTTTTATTTCATTAATATAAAATTCATCAAATTCCTTTAAAAGAACTCTAATGATATCTTCCTCTGAGGAATTTATATAAATATTATAAGTTTCCGGCATTAAATATCCTTGTAAATTTGAAATGTAATTATCCTTTAAAAATTCGTAATCATCCTTAAAAATTTCGGGGCTCTCCATTAACTTAACAAATTTATCATAGCTTAAGCCGGTCTGCTCAGACAAGGTTTCAGCAATATCCTCATTTATCAGACCCTCAATAACTGTAATATTATATGTATTGCCTGATGAACCACCCTTTATTAATGAATTTAATAAATCATCCGCATCCATATTTCTCGACAACACATAGGTGCCTGCTTTTAACTTAACATCTGCTCCTGTTTTTTCTGCATAATATTTAAATGAACGCCTATTTAAAATCAGCTTATTTTCAAACAAAATTTCAGCAATGTCATTAGTTGTGCTTCCCTGAGGAATTTCAACAAGCATGGGTGAATCATCGCTTAAATCCACAGCCTTTAAACTTTTTTCAATATAATTATTTAAATAAAGATAAGCTGCTGCTATAATAATTACTGCAAGTAGTAGGGCAATTATCTTTTTCATAATACCTCCAAATTGGTTAAATTTCGAAATCCATTCAATTATACAACCTTTCATATAGAAATTCAATATTTTATAATTTTTAAGAATAATATTCGAATAATATTTGAATGTATGGTTAATATAATATTGCTTATTGCTTTTGGAGAAGAGAGGGTTGATTCTATTGGACAGATTGAAGAACAAAAACAGCACTCCCGATTTAACAAAAGTTGATAAATTAGATGTGATAAAAATCAGAAGGGATGGTCAATACAGTTTAACCAGTGATATCAACGGTAAACTAAATCCAAATCTAAATTTACTTTCTAAGAAAGAAAATCAAAGAATGGAAAACAAAAGTATTGTCAATAACAAACCATCCCAGTTCGGACCTATCTTAGGCGAAAACTTTCACAACATCAAAAAGTAATAAGCGTTAATAACCGGTGACTTAAAAACTCACCGGTTATCTGTATGACCTACCGCACAGAATGCCAAATTTATGCGACGCAAGGAGCAAATAAATTTGTTGCATTCCCCTGCGTCCCACATCTTACGAAAAATTACTTACCCCAATACTCTCCTTGTTTATTTCCTATAGAACAATATTGCCCCTTTTTCATATAATAAATAAACTACATATGGGAGGTAAATATGATTGATAATATAGAAAGCGAACGGACAAGGATATGCCTGACGATCGGAAGAATTGCTCCTGATTTTACAGCCATAACTACGGAAGGTCCTGTAACAATGTCCCAGTACAGGGGCAAATGGGTAATGTTCTTTTCTCACCCCGGAGACTACACTCCTGTTTGCACCTCAGAATTCATTGCATTTGCACAGTTTCATGCTGAATTTGAAAAAAGGGGTGTTCAGCTTTTAGGTATAAGCATTGATTCAAACCCGGCACATATTGGCTGGCTTTATGATATCTTTAAAATGACAGGCTTGAAGATGCCCTTTCCTCTTATTGCCGACAGGGATGCAACCATTTCAGCCCTTTACGGCATGGTAAACCCAGACAGAATCTACGAGCAAAGTGTAAGGGATGTTTTTATAATAGACCCTAATCAAAGAATAAGGTCAATTTTAGTTTATCCCGCAACAAACGGCAGAAATATTTTTGAGCTGCTTAGATTAATTGATGCTCTGCAAGTTTCAACTGCTTATGGAGTTAATACTCCCGCAAACTGGATGCCCGGAGACCCGGTTCTTGTTCCGGTTGCAAATACTCTTGATGAAGCAATTTCAAGGGGTTCTGACCCTGTAACACAGAAGTTTAATTGCCTTGCCTGGTGGTATTGTTTCGAGGATCTGTCGGAATTAACAAACAAAGAAGCATAGGAAGGGGGACACCCCTTCAATTTTGCTGCCCTTCGTAGGATAGCTATTGAAGGAATGTCCCCTTGCTTTTACCCTTTGCTTTTTACTCCTCTGTATCCACTTCGACTATTATAGGTAATATCATGGGGCTTCGTTTTATTCTGTCATAAATAAAGCTGCTTAATGAATCCTTTATTACCATTTTTACATTGTTCCACTCTTTAACCTTCGTATCGCATTTTTCCAAGGCTGTTCTTACTACTGTCTTTGATTCTTCAATTAAATCAATATTTTCGCGAACATATATAAATCCTCTTGAAACTATTTCAGGTCCTGCAAGTATTTTTCCTGTTCCCTTTTCAGTTGATAATACAACTATTATCAGTCCATTTTCAGAGAGAAGTCGTCTGTCACGAAGAACAATATTTCCTACATCTCCAACACCTAACCCGTCAACCAAAATATTACCTGATGTAACAGTAGAGTTTTTTTCAATTGATTTAGATGTAAGCTCAATTACATCTCCATTACTTCCTATATAAGTATTGTCTATAGGCACACCTAATTCATTTGCTAACTTTGCATGCTGCATCAAATGTCTGTATTCACCGTGAACAGGTATGAAAAATTTAGGTTTTAAAAGAGTAAGCATAAGCTTAAGCTCATCTCTTCTGGCATGACCTGATACATGAACCTGTGTTAAAGCATCATACAGTACATTCGCTCCCTTTTCATAAAGCATATTTATTACTCTTGAAACGGTTTTTTCATTTCCGGGTATTGGATTAGCTGAAATTATAACTAAATCACCTTTTTTAATCTGGATTTTTTTATGGTCATTGTTAGCCATTCTTGTTAATGCAGACATTGGCTCACCTTGACTACCTGTAGTCAAAATTACAATTTCATCATCTTTTAAACTTTTTAACTCATTAACATTTATTATTGTTCCTTCCGGAGCATTTAAATATCCTAATTCCAATGATACCTTAATTGCATTAATCATGCTTCTTCCGGAAATTGCAACCTTTCTGTCATTTGCCACGGCAGCATCCACAACCTGCTGCAGCCTGTGAATGTTTGAAGCAAAGGATGCTACTATTATACGCGAGTTACAATGTTTGAATAAATCCAAAAATTTTTGACCTATTGTTTTTTCCGATTCTGTAAATCCCTGTCTTTCAACATTGGTGCTGTCAGACATGGCAAGAAGCACACCTTTTTTTCCAAGCTCCGCAAACTTTCCTAAATCAATTACTTCTTCATTAATTGGAGTGTAATCAATTTTAAAATCTCCCGTATGAACTACCATGCCTATAGGTGTATCAATAGCAAATGCAACTGCATCAGGAATGCTGTGATTGACCCTTACAGGTGTTATTTTAAAACACCCCAAATTAAATGTTTCTCCGGCTTTAATCGGATTAAGGGATGCATCTTCAATTTTATGCTCTAAAATCTTGTTTTCTACAAGACCTAATGTAAGGCGGGTTCCGTAAATAGGTACATTTAATCTTTTTAAAAAATATGGTATTGAACCTATATGGTCTTCATGACCATGTGTTAAAATAATTCCTTTTATTTTGTCTTTGTTTTTTATTAAATATGTTATATCAGGTATTACTATG
>CAZTXR010000148.1:0-5097 GCA_964617605.1 uncultured Clostridia bacterium
ATCTTCTTGCCTGGTTTAACAAAAAATCCAATATATATTACATATTATCCTCCGATATAAAGGTCTATAATAAAATTGACAATTTATATATAGTGAGAGAAAAAGACGAGCTAACAATCAACAATATAAAACTGAATGTTTTCGATTCAACAGATGAGGGAGTAAGTTTTTTAATCAATATAGATGGTTTAAACTTATTTCATGCCGGCGACTTAAACTGGTGGAAATGGGCAGATGATTCCCCTGAAGAGGAAAAAGCCATGGAAGATGCTTATAAAAATATAATTAAAAATATTGCAGACTACGGTGCAAAAATTGATGTGTGTTTCTTTCCCGTTGACAGAAGACTTGAATGCAATTATTTGTGCGGCGGTAAATATTTTATTGAAGTGCTCAGACCCAAGCTCTTTATTCCCATGCATTTTTGGGATGATTATAAGGTAACCACAGATTTTAAGAAAGCCATGGCGGGATATGATACTCATGTAATTGAAATCAAACACCCGAATGAAACCTTATATGCAAATATATAAGAACAAAGGCAACATTATTATTAATAAGGTATAATGAATCATTTAAAAAGATGACCTAAAATATGGTCACCTTTTTTTATCCATTATATTATATTTTATGTTTTGATTTATCAGCTCAGATTATATTGCTCCTTTACAAGATTTGCTATACCTGCAGCTTCAAGGTTATTCATAATATAATAAATCAATTTGCATATGCATTTTGTAATAATAAAACATATTATATTTTTATGCGCATAATATATTTTACAAACAGTATTTAGTGTTTAGGGGGAGTGTAAATGAAGGTTACTATAACCAGCGAAAGCGGGGATTGGAAAGAAATGCTCTATACCAAGGATATAGTCACATACGATGTTAAAAACCAGGAAATATTAGACTTTTTCATTCAATTAGGCGATGCTTACAGCAACAATGATGCTCTTGATGATATGTTTGAATGTTTGTATAATTTGATTAATTATGGCTATCTTTACACCGAAGAAGACAATGGCAATGTTAATTATTATGATGATTATGACTATGATGAAGAATATTTTGATTTTGATGATGAGGAGCAAGACTTTGTTTCTCAAGACGGATTTAAGCTGATAAGTACTGAGGTTGAGTATTATGTGGATGATGAATTAGTTTCAAAAGAAATCTATGATGATGTATGGGATGACAGATTAGGCTATTTAGGCTCATCAAATTGGGAAGAAAAAGGTCTTACCATTATTAATTCTGAAACCGATGAAATTATCTTTTTAGGAAAAATGTCATAGGGATTAGGAACTAAAAAACAGGGCTTTTAGCCCTGTTTCAATCTTCATCAAATTTTAGTACTGCAAGAAAAGCTTCCTGCGGAACTTCCACACTTCCTATTTGCCTCATTCTCTTCTTGCCCTCTTTTTGTTTTTCTAAGAGCTTTTTCTTCCTGGATATATCTCCGCCGTAGCATTTGGCAAGAACGTCCTTCCTGAGGGCTTTAACTGTCTCTCTGGCAATTATTTTTCCGCCCACCGCTGCTTGCAGGGGCACGGCAAACAAATGCCTGGGAATTACATCCTTAAGCCTTTCAACTATTCCTCTTCCCCTTTCGTAAGCCTTCTGTTCATGCACGATTATTGAAAAGGCATCTACCAATTCAGAATTAATCAAGATATCCATCTTAACCAATTCTGAACGCACATATCCGTCAAGCTCATAATCCAAAGAGGCATATCCCCTTGTTTTTGACTTTAAAGCATCAAAGAAATCATAAATTACTTCATTTAAGGGCAATTTATAATGCAGAATAACTCTTTTAGCTTCCATATATTCCATATTTACAAATATTCCTCTTCGATTTTGGCACAGTTCCATAATCGCACCAACATAGTCGGTGGGGGTCATAATAGATGCAGCTACTATGGGTTCTTCCATATATTCTATTTCCTGAACCGGCGGCATATTTGTAGGATTTTGCAATATCATCATTTCTCCATTTGTCTTATACACCTTGTATATTACACTGGGAGTTGTCGCTATAATATTTAAGTCAAATTCCCTTTCAAGTCTTTCCTGGATTATTTCCATATGAAGAAGCCCCAAAAATCCGCATCTGAACCCAAATCCCAAAGCTATGGATGTTTCAGGTTCAAAGGTCAATGAAGCATCATTTACCTGAAGTTTATCCAGAGCATCTCTTACCACGTTGTATTCTTCTCCCTCAGCAGGATAAATACCGCAAAATACCATTGATGTAACCTTCTTATAACCAGGCAGGGGCTCTTTTGCAGGATTTGCATTATTGGTTATTGTATCTCCCACTTGGCAGCTTTTTACTTCCTTCATACTTGCACACAAATAACCCACATCTCCTGAATACAAATTAGATACGGGCTTCTGTGTGGGTGAAATCACACCGACCTCTGTGACATCAAAGGTCTTTCCTGTTGACATCATCCTTATTTTATCACCTTTTTTAACCTGACCCTCTTTAATCCTTATATATGCTACAACGCCCCTGTAGCTGTCATAATACGAATCAAATACCAAAGCCTTTAAAGGGGCATCCTCTTCTCCCTCGGGCGGCGGAATTTGCTTAACAATTTTCTCTAATACCTGGTCTATGTTAATATTGTCCTTAGCAGAAATAAGCGGAGCATCAGCACAATCCAGTCCGATTACATCTTCAATTTCCTGCTTTATTTCATCAGGTCTGGCACTGGGCAAGTCTATTTTGTTAATGACAGGCACAATTTCCAAGTCCTGATCCAAGGCCAAATAAACATTTGCCAATGTTTGCGCTTCTATACCCTGTGCAGCATCAACAACTAAAACAGCTCCCTCACATGCAGCCAAGCTTCTTGAAACCTCATAGTTAAAATCCACATGCCCCGGAGTATCAATTAAATTCAAGGTATAATCATGCCCATCCTGTGCCTTATACAATAAACTCATTGTTTGAAGTTTTATTGTAATTCCTCTTTCCCTTTCCAGGTCCATATTGTCTAAAACCTGCTCCTGCATTTCCCTGTGGGTAAGAAGTCCTGTGTTTTCTATTAACCTGTCTGCTAATGTTGATTTTCCATGATCTATATGAGCGATTATCGAAAAGTTTCTTATGTATTTTTTTCTGTCCAAATAAGTTAACCCTCCCTAATTTAAACTAAGGGTATTATATCAAAAGTTTGTGTAAATGTAAAAGTTTATTTATCAATTTCGCTAATATACTCGTATAATATATCTGATAATAATTCAGCAGTATATTCTATTTCCTCATATGTATTTAGAGTGCATCCAACCTCTATGAGGAAAGAATAATCAGACAAGTACTGGTTAAAATATGCACCTTCCCTGATAATAATATCCCTAAAGAGCCCCGGATACATATAGTAAGCTGTTTCAAATAATTTTCCCGCATTTTCTTTTAAAGCTGCCGCATTATTGTTTTTGTTGCCGATTACCAGGGTGCAGGTTGCAGCATTCTTACCATTGATTACCGTGCTTTTTACCTTTGACAAAAGTGCTTCATAATTGGAATTTTCTTCAGCCCCATCACGATGAAAATCAATCAGTATATTTCTTTTGCTGTCAGACAAGACCTGCCTTACAGCATAATTTGAATTGGCATAGGATGAGTTGTAATCGGGATAGTCGTTGTAATCTTTTAAATGGGTAGTTTTAACACCTCTTTTTAGTAAATTATCCGAAATTTTAGAGCCTATACCTAAAATATTCAAGCTGTCATCCAATGTTCGGTAGTTCGTTTCATAGTTAGGTTTAAAGGCTTCCGTTCCATGGGTGTGGAAAAAAACAATATTTAAGCTGTCAATGACAGAAGCTGCGTTGAGAAACAATTTCCTTGGGGCACTGCTTCTTGATGCTGCTTTGATAACTTTAAAGAAATTTTCCTTTTTGTCATTTGACAAATTTACTTCTTGTTTTGCTGTTTCTTTCTTATACTCGTTCTCATTGAAAATCTTTAAATCTTCCTTTGCATCTTCCTTGCTTGCTATTGTTTTAAACACTGCACCACTATTGGTTTGTGCATCATTTTCAATAATTTCCGTGCCATTATTTTTGTTTTCCTTAAAGGTTTCTTCCAGGAATATGTTAAAATAAGACATAATTTTGTCGAAGGTGCTCTGCTGCTTCTTGCTATTATCTTTATTCACATTATAATTGATAGAAATTGTAGTGACTTCCTTACCCGTCTTTCTGTTCTCAGCTAAATTGTATACAAAACTGTAGCCCAAAAAAAGTGCTGTCAGACAAATTATAGACATCACCATGTAAAATGACCTTCCACCCTTGTTTTTTCTTCGTCTTTTCATGATCTCAACTCCACATATTTTCTAAGGTAATATATTACTCCACAAATTATATAAAAAGTAATATATTAATGTATATGTGTATTGTTTCCTGAATAACACTCTTATTTTTTACAATTGTGTTACGATTTACATGGCATATCCGGGATGAACTGCTTTATTGATTGATTCCGCCAAGAGTCCCGACAAGGAATCAATTATTTCATCTACATAACTGGGCGTTACAATTGATTCCCCGTACATGGGACTTAAAATTTCCTTTATGAAATCATGCTTTTCATTATATTCCAAATCACTTAAAATACCCATTATTTCACCAACATCATCAGTTTTTCCGCTTAATGTTTCTTCCATCATTTCAATAGTATCATTGACAATTGTTGCCGTATCAACCACTGTAGGTATACCCATCGCAATAACTTTTATACCGGTAGTTTCCTTGTTTAAAGAACCCTGCATATTTCCTAATCCTGAACCCGGCTCAATTCCTGCATCGGTTACTTGAACTACTGCACATAATCTTCTCATCTTACGGGAGGCTAATGCATCAATTATAATTAATAAGGTAGGCTTTATTTTTTCAACAACACCGACAATTGTGTTTATTGTTTCGATTCCTGTAGTTCCTAAAACACCGGGTTCTAAAATTGAAACTTCATTAAAGTCCTCGTCATATTCCTTGTTGTAGGCCTTAAAATATTGCCTCGTAACCTTAATTTTATCAAGAGTTTTAGGTCCTAATGCATCCGCTGTAATATTTCTGTTTC
>CAZTXR010000149.1:0-5073 GCA_964617605.1 uncultured Clostridia bacterium
CTTCTTGCAATAAACAATAACTTTTCAATTAAATCCTGCATATTGTCCGTTTCATTCTTAATTGCTGCTATTGACTCTTCTAAAACAGCTTTATCGTTTTTTCCCCATCTGTCAAGCATATTTACGTAACCCTTTATTACGGCTATTGGCGTCCGAAGCTCATGGGAAGCATCCGAAACAAACTGCTGCTGTGTTTTGTATCCTCCTTCTATTCTGTCCATCATTTCATTGAATGTTTGTGATAATTCCTTTAACTCGTCTTCTGTTCCTTTTATGTCAAGCCTCGCGTTTATATTGTTAACTGTTACGGTCCGGGTAATTTCGGTCATCTTTTTTATGGGACCTATAAGCTTGTAGCTGGTACTTGATACAATGGGTGCAAAAAACATCAGCCCTATGGCACCGGATATCAAAACTAAGAAGCTTATTCTCCATGCATCACGAAGCATTCCTTCCATAGGATAGTTTATATTCATATAATAAATTGTATTTTGTTTTGTAAAGCTTTCCGAATGAACATATTCATTGTCATAAATTACCTTTTCAGCTGTTACTATAATACTGTCCGCATATCTGCCATTCCTATCCGTTGCATAAACAGTATTTAAATTTTCGTCAAATATTTCAAAAGAGTTATAGCTGACTTTTTTTCTGTCAATATTATCAAAATTAGGGAAACCTTCAATTATACTGTAGGAATCATCTTTTACTGTGGAATCTTCGAATTTTTGAAGTTCGAAAATTAAATATCCTCCACTTGTTGTGAGAGCAACCGTTATTATTATTATAATGTACAATATTAAATATGTAGTTGAAATTTTGAATGCAATAGAAAATTTAAGTCTTTTTAAAAGACCTGCCAATAAATTGATAACCATTCTTGCCGGATAAAGAATTATATTTAACAGTGATTTTATTAATGACTTTACCATGCTACTTCCTTCAGTCTCTTATTATATAGCCTACTCCTCTTACTGTTTCTATAAGATTTACATTGTATTTCTGGTCAATTTTACTTCTTATATATCTTATGTATACATCAATGATATTTGTGTCCCCATAATAATCATATCCCCAAACACTGTCTAAAATTTTTTCTCTTGAAAGAACTATGTTTTTGTTTCGCATTAAATATTCCAACAATTCAAATTCTTTTTTAGTCAGCTCTATATTTTCATTGTCATATTCAACTTTATAATTATTTTTGGATAATTTAAGCTTACCGATTACCATTGAATCTTCGTCATGGCTTCTTAAGTTTTTTCTTTTCAACAGCACTCTTATACGTGCCAATAATTCTTCCACCGCAAAGGGTTTTGTCATATAATCGTCAGCCCCTATATCAAGACCGGTCACCTTATCGGAAATATCATCCTTTGCCGTGAGCATTATTATGGGCACCTCAGAGCTTTGTCTTATGCGTCTGCACACTTCTATACCGCTTAATCCGGGAAGCATTAAATCAAGAATAATCAAATTCACGTCCGGGGATTTTCCTTTTTCAAAACCTTCCCTGCCGTTGTTTGCTATATCTACGTCATAGCCTTCGTATTTTAATTCAAGCTCCAAGAATCGTGCTATTTTTTGCTCATCCTCAACTATTAGAATTTTCTTCTTACCCATAAAAACCTCGTTTTTGTTTTATTGTACTATCTTTTTCCTTAAATTTCAATAAAAATCAGGCCAAAGCCTGATTTTTATTCGATAATTATTTCGTTTTCTTCATCTGCAGTTTTAACTTCTTCATCATCCTGAAGGATTTTTTCTGATTTAACTTTAATTTTATCTACTGTGTCCTGAACATTTTTCTTAATATTATTCACATTTAATGATTTGTCTTTATAAATTTTAATTTTGCAGGATGTTAATATTGCTAATGCAATTATGAATATTGCTGCCCAAGGCGCCATCATGAATACTGCCAAGGCAATTACAAGGGCTGCATTTAAAATCACATCTCCATCCTTGCTTTTAATGGACATTTTTAAAGCCAACAATTTGTTTGCCAATCCCGTAAAGCTGCCGTGATGTTTCTCATTTCTTCTTCCTTTTTTCTTTTCAAGCTCAATAATTGATTTTATTAAATCACCATCATTTTTTTCAAGTGTGCTTTTAGCTTCCTCATAGCTTACATTAACTCTGTTTCTTAGTTCATCAATTTGTTCTAATGTTACTTTCATAGTCCCTCCTATATATAAATAATTTTTTATTTTCTATATATAAATTACCAGCTTATAATTAATCAGCTTTTAGGGATAAATTAAGATTTGATTAAAAATTGAAATAATTATTTAATATTATTTTCTATTTTGCTTTATCTTCTTTGATCAAAATTCTAAGTGCTTCAATTGCTGTTTTGATTGCTGCTTCCGTATCGTGCTCTTGCGGGTCATCCAAGCCTAATCTTCTTCTCTCTTGATTTGCAACCACATTAAATATTGAGCCTGCCCTTACTTTCCTGTAAGCAGCAACTATAAACAATGCTGCAGATTCCATCTCTGATGCTAAGGTGCCCATCTTCATCCAGGCATCCCATTTGTTTGTCAATTCATAGCTGACAGGCTTGGTATCGGGTTCATGCTGACCATAAAAAGAATCCTTGCATTGTACAACACCTGCATGATATTTCTTGTTTAAATTTTCTGCAGCCTTTATTAAGGCATTGGCAATGCCAAAATCAGCAACTGCGGGGAATTCTACCGGCGCATATTCTTTGCTTGTACCTTCCATTCTTATGGCCCCTGTAGCAATCACCAGGTCTCCGCCCATAACATCAACATTCATTCCTCCGCAAGTGCCTACTCTTATGAATGTATCCGCTCCTATATTTGCTAACTCCTCCATTGCAATAGAAGCAGAGGGACCGCCTATTCCCGTGGATGTCACACTTACCTTCACACCATCCAAATATCCCGTATATGTTACATATTCCCTATGGTCTGCAATCAATAGGGGATTATCAAAATATTTTGCAATTTTTTCGCATCTTTTGGGGTCTCCCGGCAATATCACATACTTGCCTACATCCCCTTCCTTCATATTAATATGATATTGAACATCCGAATACACTGTGGCCATAGTAACCTCCATCATTTATTGGGGACCTTCCTCTACCCGCTAAGACTCTCCCTTTATAAGAGTTGTGTCCCCTTACCTCTATACTATATATTATAAAAGATACGGAAAAAATTCAATCATTATTTATGAAAGAAAGCCCCGTGTCATCCTTATCAACAGCGAAATATGCCCTCTTTTCAAGAAATATGGACGTAAAAAAGAGGCTATGCCTTGCATGCCCCTTTTATATTTACACTTTTACACTGATTGCGGTGAATCATTTTCTCTGTTTATAATTTTATTTAAAATTAAGTTGCTTATTTCTTCAACACTCATGGCTCCCATGTCGCCTTTTTGTCTTTCTCTTACGGAAACAGTGTTGTTTTCAACTTCCTTTTCTCCCACAACAAACATGAAAGGAACTTTTTCCATTTGAGCTTCTCTTATTTTATAACCTATTTTTTCTGCTCTCGAGTCAAGTTCAACCTTTATATTAAGAGCCTCAAGCTGTGTCTTAACCTCTTTTGCATAATCAATGAATTTATCTGAAATAGGAAGCACCTTTACTTGCACCGGTGCAAGCCATGTTGGAAATGCTCCTGCATATTGCTCTATAAGAATTCCAAAGAATCTTTCAATACTTCCAAATGCAGTTCTGTGAATCATTATAGGTCTGTGTTTTTGTCCGTCGGCCCCAACATACTCCATCTCAAAACGTTGCGGAAGCTGATAATCCAATTGGATTGTGCCACACTGCCAAGTTCTTCCGATACAGTCTGTCAAGTGGAAGTCAATTTTAGGTCCATAGAAGGCCCCGTCCCCTTCATTGATAACATAATCTAAATTCAACTCATCCAAGGCTGCCTTCAATGATGCTTCCGCTAAATCCCAATCCTTAATTTCACCCAAGAACTTTTCCGGTCTTGTAGACAGTTCCAATTTGTAGGAAAAGCCAAACTGTTTGTAAATGTCATCAATTAAATTAATAACACCCTTTATTTCGTCCTTTATTTGCTCAGGCAGTATATATAAATGGGCATCATCCTGTGTAAATGCTCTGACACGCATCAAACCGTGCAAGGCTCCTGACAACTCGTGCCTGTGCACCCTTCCCGCTTCCGCTACCCTCATGGGAAAATCCTTATAGGAATGCATGGCACTTTTATATACTAAAATTCCGCCGGGACAATTCATCGGTTTAATGGCAAATTCTTGTTCATCAATTACAGTTGTATACATATTTTCCCTGTAATTATACCAATGTCCCGATACTTCCCACAAATGCTGATTTAGTATTAATGGAGTTTCTATTTCTACATAGCCTGCTTTTTTATGTTTTTCTCTCCAGTATTTCATCAGCTCATTTTTAACTTCAACGCCCTTTGGCAGGAAGAATGGAAATCCGGGTCCTTCTTCCGACATAAAGAACAAATCAAGTTCTCTGCCTAATTTTCTATGGTCACGCTTCTTAGCTTCTTCAAGCATTTTCAGGTAATCTTCCAGATCCTTTGCTTTTTCAAATGAAATACCGTAAATACGCTGAAGCATTTTATTTTTTTCATTGCCTCTCCAATAAGCTCCCGCAATACTTAAGAGCTTAAATGCTTTTGGTTTTTTTGTATCCGCCAAATGAGGTCCTGCGCACAAATCCACAAAATCTCCATGTTTATAAAATGAAATTACTGCATCTGCAGGCAAATCATTTATCAATTCAACCTTGTAGTCCTCATTTTGTTCAGTCATAAATTTAAGGGCCTCTTCTCTTGGAAGCTCAAAACGCTCTAATTCATAACCTTCTTTTACGATTTTCTTCATTTCTTCTTCAATTTTTTCAAAATCCTCTTGAACAAATCTATGCTCTAAATCAATATCATAATAAAACCCGTTATCAATTGCAGGTCCTATTGCAAGCTTTGCATCAGGCCACAGTCTTTTTATGGCATGAGCCATAATATGGGATGATGTATGCCAGAAAACATCCTTGCCTTCCTTGTCTTCAAATTTAAGAAATTTAAT
>CAZTXR010000150.1:0-5050 GCA_964617605.1 uncultured Clostridia bacterium
GCCATCAAGAAACCAAAATTACTGCCCCATTGACCTCTGTTGCTTTCTTTTTCCATTATTACACCTTCCCTTCATTTAATTAATAATAAAATAAATTTAATCATAAAAAATAAATGCAATATCATTTTGTTTCCAGGGTTTATTTATTCACCTCCTTAAAAAAACTAAAGCGAAGAAATGCTAATTAATTCTTCTTTACTAAACCTATTTCCGTACTCCTGATTAAATCGCTCATTATAACGTACCATGGGGTTGGGAACGTTTTACCGTAAAATGATTATACTCCTAAGAATAGCCTTTGTAAAGAAAAATATAATAAAAGTAAAGTATAAAACTTTATACTATAATATGGCTAAAGATACTATTTATGCGTAGCAGTTGGGTAAATAACTATTAAAGAAGCTTTTACTTAAATCAAAAAAAGAACGGGTTATCCGCTCTCTTTTTTTGATTATATTAGTTTTTATGAGACCTAGAAAATTCCTAATCCGAAGAAATCATCCAGTTGACCCATCAATACAAAGAAAATGCCGATAGGAACAATAAATTTAAAGCAAATATCCCAAAATTTATATGCTGCCATCTGAACACCTGGGGATGATTCCACTTCTTCTTTGATTGTTTTTGTACCTAAAGACCAACCAATTATCAATGACATTAATATCGCTCCAAGAGGCATGAATACTCCTTCTGAAATCATGTCATAAAAATCAAGCCAAGAGCCAAATGCAACACGGATATTTTGCATACCAAGCATAACTCCCGGAGGATCTATTAAGGCACCGCCTGCTACACCTGAGCCAAGACCATCAAGACATACAAGTGCACCTACCAAGAATATTGCAAAACCTGTTGCAATAGTAATAACTTTACGATTCGGAGTTTCTCCCTTTTCAGCTTTTTTGTCAATAAAGAATGCAGTACAAACCTCCAAAAGAGAAATTGCAGAGGTAATAGCCGCTATGAATACAAGGAAGTAGAAAATTACTCCAAATAGGTTACCAATAAATCCACCCATACCAACACTGAATACCTGATGCAATGTTATAAATAATAATCCGGGGCCACCGCCGAAAGAAATGCCTTCAACTCCTTGATACATAAATGCACCTACTGCAGGCATTACAGCTAAACCTGCACATAATGCAAAAATAGAGTCAGCAACAGGAATAATTAGTGCATTTTTCTCTAAATTCTCATTCTTGCTAAGATAAGAACCATAAGTAATCATACAGCCCATACCAAGGGATAGTGAGAAGAACATTTGTCCTGCAGCTGTTTTTAGAACCTTCATAAAACCGATTTCAGAGAAAGCAGCAAAGTTTGGTTTGAACATAAATTCAATACCTACAAAAGCACCTTCTAATGTAACGCTTCTGATAATTACAATAAGAAGCATAATAAATAGTGCCGGCATAGCAACTTTTGTAAATTTTTCGATACCGCCTGAAATTCCACCCATTACTATAGCAATTGTAGCAGCCATGAAAATTCCATGATACATTAAATTTGCCCCGCCGTTTACTATGAAGGAACCAAAGAATTCACCGCTTCCCATCCCGCCGAATCCTGCCCCTGCACTAAACATTTCCATAAGAAAACCAAATGTGTAGCGAAGTGTATAACCGCCTAATACGCTGTAAAACCCTAAAATAAAGAAACCTGATAAAAATCCTAACCAGCCAATCCATTCATATTTTTTGCTGATTAATCTATAAGTTCCAATAACGCCCAGACCATATTTACGACCTAGTGCAAGCTCTCCTAACATGGTTGCAATTCCAACAAATGCTACCAATAAAATATATACTAATAAAAATGCAAATCCTCCGCTTGCTCCCATCTTATAAGGGAAGCCCCAAATATTACCTAAACCTACTGCTGAACCAATAGCTGCCATTAAGAATCCAAAATTGCTTCCCCATTGGCCTCTGTTTTCATTATTCATATATACACCTTCCTTCTGTTTTTAAAGGATATGATTGCAGAAATAATTAAAATTTTAAAAACTTATTTTTAACCTCCTGTTCTTTTATTAAACTTTATTCAATTACTACCTTATAAAATAAGGTATGTTTGTTAACGTATACAGTTATATGCGTTTTGCAAACGTATCCTTATCAGAGATTATACTACATAGGAATTCATTTGTCTATACAAAAATGTGTTATATTTATAACATGTATTGAATAAAATAATAATTATTCAAACAGCTAATATTATATAGTTGATTAATTATTCTATAATTGTGATTTCTTAAAAAATAAAAAAAGATTCTCCTTTGAAAAATCAGAAGTATCTTTTTTATCTGTAAAAATAAAGCTGAAGCTTTTATTTTTCTCCCAATGACAGCATGAGGTTCAGAGCAATTCCCACCACTGCAGCTGTTGCTATTGCAGGTATTTGAATTCCGAACATGGGAATCATGCCTCCTTCAAATCCAAAACTTCCTCCAAGTCCAACTATTAGTATTACGGCTATTACTGCCAAATTTTTCGAACTGAACATGTCTACTTTTCTGTCTATCATAATTGTTATGCCTTGGGCCCCTATAACCCCAAACAGGTAAATAGATAATCCCCCGATTACTGATGTGGGAATTGAGTATATAATATTGATTAAAGGTGTAAAGCATGAGATAACCATTGTTAAAACTGCCGCAAGCATCAAAACGTATATAGAAAAGTTTTTTGATATTGCCATTGCACTTATATTTTCACCATAGTTTGTTCCGGCTGGACCACCTATAGCGCCTGAAATCATATCGCCTATTCCGTCACCTATAAGGTTTAGTCCTAATTTACTTTCAATATCATATTTTTTATTTACACCCTTTTTCTTTGCCAAGTCATTTACATAAATATCTAATTGATAAACATGGGCTGTAGATTCAGGAATTGTAGCTATTGCAATAGGCATAATTGCAACCAATGCCGTTATTGAGGGCTTGGGAAACGTGAATATGGGAAGATTAAACACCCCTGCTGATTGGATGGTGTTAAATGCGACAAAAGGAATTCCTGTAATACTGCCTATTATTAATGCAGCAGCGTAGCCTGTCAGCAAACCGAACAATATTGGAAGCTGACTTAATTTCCCTTTTAAATAAACTGAATACAGTATCGTTGATAATAAAGTGATTATTGCAATAATCCATGCCCAGCTGCCCGCAAATGGGTCACCTTGCGCAACTTCAGGAAATGATGCAGCATTAGTCATTGCATTTGCCGCCAAAGATAAGCCAATAATTATTGCTATGCTTCCTGTTACAGTTGCAGGAAGAACCTTATCGATTTTATCCTTTCCTGATTTTTGAATAATATATCCGGCTATTATAGACACGAAGCCTGACATTACAATACCAAATTGTGCAATAGAAATTTTATCATTTAATGAGTATAAAGCAAATTGCTCAGCACCCATAATTGATGCTATTGCTGCAATATAAGAAAAGCTTGAACCATAGTAAAGAGGAATTTGCCTTCCTGTTATTAGTATAAATCCTAATGTTGCCAAGCCACTGGCGAATATTGTAGTGGAAACATGAAAGCCTGTGATAAGTGCAACCAATACCGTTGCGGGGAACATTACCACAATTTGTTGCAATGCAAATAGAATAAGACCAAGAAGCGGTGGACGTTCATCCGGCAAATAACCGAAAACTTCATTTTTTGTTGACATAATTACCTCCATTTAATTAAAAAATCCTTAGCTCACCGCCAAGGAATATGCACAAAAAAATTATATGGATATGCAATCTTGACGGCATCGCGGTACCGTGTTAAAGATTATTTTTTCCAATTATATCATTATAAACCCATGGAGTCAATTACAAGTTTTGACAAAAAACATTAGGTGTGTCAGCAGACATGGGGACGTATCACTTGTCTTTTGTTACTGTTATCACCCCGCGGCTTGTCATCCTTAACGAAGCAAGGGATCTCATTAAAGGAAGGGGGACACACCTTTAGTCAAGGAGTAGTCTCTGTGAGCACAAGGAATGTCCCCATTTTTTATTCATACATTACATTTCCAAACAGTTCCTCATCGCTTGGCTGATTTGGAGCTATGGGATATGAAACCCATGTTATATTTAGGAGTTTTTCCCATGTTATATTATCGCTTGAAATATTTCCTCCCCAAGTTCCGCAGCCTAAGCTAAGTGTAGTTGGCATTCCGTTAGTCCATGCACCGCTGTTTGACAAGCATTGTGGTTGCCTTACCATGAGACGGCTGGTCTTGGTTTGCAAAGCATAATCAAGTATTCGTTCATCATTTGTTGAATGAATTCCGCAAGAGTGACCCTTACCCATATAGTTGGTAATTTCATTAACTTTGTCAATTGCATCCTGGAATTCTTTGTATTTATACAAGGTAACTGTTACTGATAATTTTTCGTTTGAAAAAGGATAATCTTTACCTACATTAGTTTCTTCAACCATGAAGAAGCTTCTGTCTTCAGGAATATTCAATCCAATATATTCAGCAATCTTTTTTGCAGATTGTGCAATTATTTCTCTTGCCAAGACACCATTAATCCACATTTTTGATTGCATCAATGCTTTTTCTTCTGCATTTAACAAATATCCGCCCTCAGCTTTTAAAGCTTCAACCAAGTCATCATAAATTCCTTCTTGTATTACAAGTGAGTTTTCCGCAGAGCAGCTTGTAGCAAAGTCAAATGTCTTGCTTCTTTTTATTTTATTGGCAGCATCTTTTATATCTGCAGTTTCATCTACTATAACAACTGCATTTCCAACTCCAACACCATAAGCAGGAGTTCCTGATGTATAAGCAGCATGAACCAGACCCCCGCCGCCCGTTGCCAAAACTAAATCGCTTTGCTTCATTAATTCCTGCGAAATATCCAAGGTTGGCTCTTCTATTCCGATTACCAAATCTTCAGGAGCATCATATTTCTTAAGTACATCCCTTATAATATTTACTATATAAGTATTTGTTGCCTTTGATTTCGGGTGTGGTGACATTACTATAGCATTTCTTGTTTTTATTGCCATTATAGCTTTTAAAACAGGAGTTGCTTCAGGAT
>CAZTXR010000151.1:0-5021 GCA_964617605.1 uncultured Clostridia bacterium
CTTTAACCGTATTCCCATACTGTTACTTCTGAGAATCTTTTCATGGATTCTTTTCAATTAAACTGCACTACCGAACTCACACTCTATTCCGGCTCGCTGAAGCCTCATTTAATTTACTCTTCCAATCATCAAATTATACATACTTAATCATTTTTATACGATTATATGCTGTGATTTTGGTTTTGTCAACATATATTTTTTATTTTTTTGAAAAAACATTCATATTTATTCCGATAATTAATTTCCATCCTGGCATAAGACAAATTAAAATTTAAATCTTCAAAAAATTGAAAATAATTTATTTTATAAAACTCTTTATAAATCATCATTAAGATGTATAATGGTATTATATAAGAATAAGAGGTGTAAAATGATTTCAGAAGCAAAAAGTGGCAAAGAATTTTTTATTAGAAGCTCTTATATTAAAAAGTTTTTCAAGAAATATAAGTATCATTATTTTTTTGGACTTATTGCACTCTTAGCAGTCGATTATGTACAAACCTTGGTACCCTTAATTGTGGGTAATGTAATAGACCAACTTGAGTTAAATAGTTTTGACGCGTCCTTTGTATCCAGTACTGTAATTAAACTTTTAAGCATAGCAATCACAATTTATGCAGGAAGAATCTTATGGAGATACTTTATATTCGGCAGTTCCCGGAACATTGAAAGAGATATAAGAAATGATATGTTTGAACATTTAGAAAAAATGTCCGCTAAATATTATCAAGATCATAATCCCGGTGAAATAATGGCTCACATGACAAATGACCTGGAAGCTGTCAGAATGGCATTGGGACCCGGAATTTTAACATTGTTTGATGTTATGGCTCTTGGAACTATTACTGTTTACAATATGATTGCTAAAATCGATCCCATGCTTACCATAGCGGCTATTATACCTTTGTTAATGATTGCGGTTTCAGTTAGATTTATGGGAAGAGAAATGCACAAAAGATTTTCCGGCAAGCAAGAAGCATTTGCGGATTTATCTGATTTTGTACAGGAAAACTTATCAGGAATTAAAGTGATAAAATCATTTGTTCAAGAAAAACAATCGGTAAAAGCTTTTGAAAAGGTAAACCAAAATACATTTAAAAAAAATATGAATTTAATAAAGTTGCAAGCCTTAATGCATCCATACATGAACATGATTGCGGGTCTTTCATTGGCTGTAGCCATAGGTTACGGCGGATATATAACAATTTACGGCAGAATAACCTTAGGAGAATTTACTGCATTCATACAGTATTTAGGAATGCTTGTGTGGCCAATGATGGCAATTGGAATGACTATCAATATGTTTACCATGGGTTCTGCTTCCTTGGAAAGAATCGAAAACATATTAAATGAACCTGCAGAAATTAAAGACTCTGAAAGAACTGTCCCAATAAATGATTTTGATGGTTCAATTGAAGTAAAAAATCTGAATTTTAAATACCCTGACTCAAATAAATATGTCTTAAATGACATTAATTTTAGAGTAGAAAAGGGACAAACCCTTGGAATTATCGGAAGAACCGGTAGCGGTAAAACAACCTTGGTCAATTTGCTGCTTAGAATTTTCGACCCAGATGACAAAACTATATTTGTGGGTGGATACAATATACTTGATATACCGTTAAATTTACTTCGAAAAAATATCGGTTATGTTCCACAGGATAATTTTTTGTTTTCTGATACAATTTCTAATAATATTGATTTTGGCATAAGAACAAAGGAACAGGAAAAAATCATGGAAGCCGCTAAGGCTGCCTCAGTACATGATAATATTGTCGACTTTAAACATGGTTATGAAACGCTTATAGGTGAAAGAGGTGTTTCCCTGTCAGGTGGTCAGAAGCAAAGAATTTCCATTGCAAGAGCTTTAATTAAAGATCCCGAAATTTTAATTCTTGATGATTCAGTTTCTGCTGTTGACACAGACACTGAAGAAAAAATACTTACCTACCTTAGGGAAAATAGAAATAATAAAACTAATATAATAATTGCCCATAGAATCTCAACTATTCAGGATTCCGACCTTATAATAGTAATAGATGAAGGAAAAATCATTGAAAGCGGGAATCATCATGAATTACTGGAAAACAAGGGGCTCTATCGCTCCATTTACGAAAAGCAGCTGCTTGAAAAAATGATAGAGCAAGAATAGGAGGTCGAAATGGAAAAAGAAAAAGAGCAATTAAAAAAATTAGATAAAAAATTGTTAAGACGACTTTTAATATATGCAAAGCCATATATTAAAAACTTTGTGCTGGCATTGGCAATTATAGTTGTAATAGTTGTATTGGAATTATATCAACCTATACTTATAGGTCAAGCTGTTGACGGGTTTTTATCCGAATACACAAATAATGCGGCAATTAATGCGGGAGAACAAAGCATACATGCTGCAGGTATAATTAAAATAGCTTTTATCTATTTATTAACTGTTATAGTTATATTTTTGCTTCAATACAGCCAGGCAAGAATATTAGCACGTACCGGTCAAAATATAATATATAATATAAGAATGGAAATATACACCCATTTAAGCCGGCTTTCCTTAAGTTTTTTTACAAAAAATCCAATCGGAAAATTAGTAACCAGGGTCACCAATGACACAGAGGCCCTTAATGAAATGTATACCAGCGTAATTGTTAATATTATGAAAAGTATATTTGTGTTGTTTGGAGTAATCTTAACAATGATTTCTTACAATTTAAAATTAGCCTTGTTAACATTTACAGTTATACCTTTTATAGTTGTTTTTACATTTGTATTTAAAACTGTATCCAAAAGAATTCAACGTGAAATAAGAAGCAAAATTTCTGCTATGAATGCTTTTATTTCAGAACACGTATCTGGAATGAAAATTGTTCAAATATTTGCAGTTGAAGATGCGATTTTAGATAAATTCAAAAAAGAGAACGAAGCCTTAAAAAAAGAGCACATGAAGCAATTGTATACCTTCAGTATTTATAACCCGACTAATTATCTGATGAGAATTGTAGCTTATTGCATACTTCTTTGGTTTGGAGGCAAATTAGTAATCGAGGGTCTTGTAAGTATCGGAACATTAGTTGTATTTCAAGGATATATAACTAAATTTTTCGAGCCTATTCAGGAATTGGCAGAACAACTTAATATAATCCAATCCGCAACTGCCGCCTCCGAAAGAATTTTTCTTCTGTTGGATGAAGAGCCGGAAATAAGGGACAGCAAAAATGCAGTCGAAGCAGACAGCTTTAAGGGAAGCATCGAATTTAAAAATGTATGGTTTGCCTACAAGGATGACGAGTGGATATTAAGAGATGTGTCATTTAAGGTTAATCCCGGCGAATCTGCTGCCTTTGTGGGTGCAACAGGTGCAGGAAAAACAACAATTCAAAATTTAATATGCAGATACTATGATATTCAAAAAGGCGAAATTTTAATAGATGGGATTAATATTAAGGATATAAAAATTTCAAGTTTAAGAAAAAATATTGGTCAAATGCTTCAGGATGTATTTTTGTTTTCGGGTGATATAAACAGCAATATAAGACTTAAAAACGAAGATATTTTGGATGAAGAAATAATTGAAGCATCAAAATATGTTAATGCGGACAGCTTCATTTCCAAATATGAAGATGCATATGAGCATCGCGTCATAGAAAACGGTGCTGCTTTTTCGGCAGGGCAAAGACAGCTTATATCCTTTGCCAGAACATTGGCTTTCAAACCTGATATACTAATTCTCGATGAAGCAACAGCAAACATAGATACAGAAACTGAAGTTTTAATACAAGATGCACTTAAAAAGCTGATGAAGGACAGAACTACTCTGATTGTAGCCCACAGGCTGTCAACCATTCAAAACTCAAATAAAATTATAGTTATGCACAAAGGAAAAATAAGAGAAGAAGGAACGCATCAGGAATTGCTTTCTAAGAAGGGTTTGTATTATAAATTATATAAGCTGCAATATGAACATGTATAAAACCATATTCTTTGATAAGAAAGGAAGTATAAGGATGATTAAAGTGGTTGCGAAAGGCTTTTTCTATGAGAACAAAGCAGAAGAAGCAATAAAAATGTATGAAGAATTAGTTGAGAAAACGAGATTGGAAGATGGATGCATCTCCTATAATTTGTTCAAAGATACTAAAGATAATTCAATATTAACGATGATTGAGGAGTGGGAAAGTCAGGAGGCCCTGGATAAGCATATGAAAACAGAGCATTTCTTAAGATTGGTTCCAATTATAGGAAAACTGAGGAAAAGCAGCGAGCTTAATATTTATCAATTAGTTCTGTAATTTAGGCCTGTAGTTGCTATGAAAAGCGTAAAAAGAAAGGTGCCTGGCACCTTTCTTTTTATTGTTTATACCTGTCAAATACATCTCTTACCTTTGGTATGGATAAAATAGCAACTGTAGCAACTACCTCCGGCAAAATATAGGTCATGTTGTAAAAGAAGGACCAGGAAACAGCATTAAACCCTTCAGCTGCATACATTCCCCAAAAAATTATTCCCGAAATAACTACTACCAAATATCTGCCCAAGGCTCCCAAAATATATCCCTTAATCATACCAAAATTCGTATTTCTTAAGAGACCTCCAATACCTATTGCACCAAATCCAAGAGGGTAATCCATAAATAATTGTACCGGATGAATTACATAGGGATTAATTACTAAGTCTATTAAACCATATGCAAGCCCTGCCAAAATACCTTGTCTGGGTCCAAACAAATAACTTACCAAAAACAATGCGAACATGCTAAAGGCAGTTATTGAACCGCCCTGTGGCATCCTGAACAATGTAATCTGATTTAAAACAAATGTTACAGCCAATAAAATTGATGTTTTTACCAATACAGATACATCATTTGTTTTTTTGTTTGTTCTCATTACCAGCAATAACAGTACAAATATTACTGCTACTGTTGTTATCTGTCCGGGAACAGTTTCAAAAAATGATTGTAAAACTTCTGCTGACATAAAAAACCTCCCATTTTCGCTTTGGGAGGGGGCTAAACTATGCTTTACGTCGTCTT
>CAZTXR010000152.1:0-4951 GCA_964617605.1 uncultured Clostridia bacterium
AGTATTTTAGCACTTTTATTCAAACTTTCTATAGGTTTGGATACTGTCCTGGCAATAATTAGGGCCAATATAACCGATAAGGCCAACATAATTATTGTTACATACATTAATTGAAATTTTATTGTGGATATAGTTGCATTAACGGGAGAGATGATAGCATAAAAAACATAGGAAACTATTTTACCGTCAGCTTTTGTAAAATTCTTCGTCTCGGTAATCGCCTCCCGCATGGGGGGATTATCTCTCGGACCCGGCTTTGCAGGCGGAAGAAATTCATGTTTCGGTGTAACGATGATTTCCTGGTTTTCTGCAAGCTCCTTTATAAGCTGTTCGAGACCGGGGCTGTCGATATTTTCCTCAATCAGAGTTATGGCCTTTCTAATTTCGCCCTTTCGAATATCCTTGTACATCCTGTCAAGAAAAACAGTCTGAAATAACCACAAGATAACAAGCAGAAGGGCACAAAAGCCTAATAAAAATATAAATATTTTCCACATTAATCTTTGCGATTTCTTCATATTAACCCTCAAATCGATAACCCAAGCCTCTTAATGTCGTAATGAATTTTGCATAAGGTCCCAAAGACTTTCTCAATAATTTAATATGGGTATCCAAGGTTCTGTCATCTCCAAAATAATCATATCCCCACACCTCGGACAATATTTTTTCTCGAGGAATGGCAATATTTTTATTTCGTATCAGAAAAAATAATAAATCATATTCCTTGGGAGCCATATTAGCAACAATACCATCTATTGATACTTTGTAAGCAGTTAAATCCGCTTCGAGACCTTCCTTGCGAAAAACGGTATGCCCATCTCCACATTCGTACTCATCAGTACTTTTTTGAGTTCTTCTTAAAATAGCGCTTATGCGCATCATTATTTCTTTTGATGAGAATGGCTTAACAACATAATCATCTATGCCAAGTTCAAACCCTAAAATCTTATCGTATTCTTCACCCCTTGCAGAAAGCATCAAAACAGGAGTATCAGAATTTTCACGGATTTTCTTTACTGCTGAAAATCCATCCAGTTCAGGCATCATAATATCCATAATTATCATATCAAAAGTTTTATTTTTGCAAATTTCAACTGCTTCCATACCATCAGCTGCTTCTGTGACTTCATGTCCCTCAAAAACTGCATAACGCTTCAGGACTGTCCTCAATCCGGCTTCATCGTCACAAATTAAAATTTTTGCCATCCTATCACCACCAATACTAATATAGTGATTATATCACTATTATTTAGAGTTCAGCTAATATTTCTTTTTAACTTTTGAAAGAAAGAATATAGCTGTCAAAACAAGCAAAAGCAAAATGGCTATAAATATTATATATGTCTTATCTGCCTTATTTTCACTTGTAGCGCTTTGAAAAGCCTCTTTGCCTTGCATATCTGAGTTGTCGGGCCTTGGAAAACTTCCGCGTCCCTGCGGATTTTCTCGATTTTCAAAATTTCCTTCATCTGGGTTTATCGGCCAATCTTGGCTGCCAGAATCGTCAGATCCCGGAATATCTCCACGTCCCCGGGGACTTTCTCGATTTTCAAAATTTCCTTCATCTGGGTTTGTCGGTCTATCCTGCCAGTCTTGTCTGTCTTGGTTATTTTGTCTGTCTTGGTTGCGGTTATTTCCACCCCCGCCTCCCATAAAACTTCCCAATGCGGAAATACTTATATCTTCTCCGCTGATTAAAGAATCCTTATTGGCTGTTTGTTCTTCTGTGGTTGATGGTACAGTGCCATCCAGTTGCCCCTCTATACTTTGGGCTCTCAATAATCCAAGCTTTTTTATAACCGACAATGATTCTATATACTTTTCGTAAGTAGTGAAGGATGTAGTATCATTCTTAACATATTCATTTATCTTAGCATCCAAGGTCCTTACAGTCTCTTCAAATACACCGCTTTTAAAGTAACCGTCAACTATCTGTCTCAAATATTCATGGTACTTTTCTTTGTAGTCTGGCACCTCAAGCAGCTTGCTTATTAGAGGTCTGTCCTCCATGCTGACACCGCTCACCGGTGTATCAATAGGAAAATTAATAACACTGCTTGCACTGCTGCTTTGAAATCCGCCAAAAGACAAGTTGTAGTCCCAAGGCAATATGCTTATTTTTCCGTTCCGCTCATAAATATAATAATTTTGAGCCATGGATGATGAATAACTGTCAAGATTGACAAGTACCGTGTGTGCGGCCAAGTACCTAAGTATCTCATCCACATCAAAATACTCTTCCAAGTCTGTGCCTTCATTTAAATTTTTTATTGCATTAATTACTTGCTCTTTATCATTATCTGAATTCTTCTTGAATTCAGCATTGTCAAATATAGCGCTGTAGCTGCTTATGCTGTCATCCGTATAAACAAGATCTCCACCGCCTCGCCCGCCGGGCATACCCCGATTAAACCCTTGAGCTCCATCCCTATTGTTCATATCTCCCCGCTTGAAGTTCTCTTCTGAAAATTCCCCTTTGCTTGGCAACTGAAAATTTTCATCCGGTGGGTTTTGCGGCGCATTATTTTCGCCCATATTAATATCCATGAAATTGTCTCTTTGCCCCATTTGGATTTTAACATTGTAAAGCTGTCCACCTGATGTATCGTAAACCCTATCGAGAAACGACTTTTCATATCTTTCCAAAGCAAGGCAAAAACCATAATATTCGCCATTGATTGTAACTTTGGCATAATTCATAAGGGGGGTGGGCACACCTATATATTTCATTATATCATATGAAAGGTAATCCTTCATATAGGTGTTGTCTCCAATAATATTGTTTAAGCAAAATGAATCTAATCCATAATAAGTTTGGCCTTTTTGATATTTATTAAATTTAAAATTCAAGCTATATCTGTCACTATCACTCATTTGAGCAACCTGTGTCAAACTGGAATTTCCCTTAGTCCGCAAACCTACACCAGAGAACTTCTCGCCGTTTATTATCAAATCGGCCGGTATATATTCCTTTCCTTCGGGATTGTCAAGCAATCCCTGCCACTCTTCTTCGTCAACCTGAATATCTATGGTAAGAATATCATCCCCAAATAATCTGGATTCATATTCCACTATCTTTGTATTTTGATTATTATAAGCTAAATATACAATTAGGGCACAAAATAGCAGCGACAAGATGATTAACACAAAAACTGTTTTATTAAAATGCTTGCTATTTATCATAATTTATTTCTTCCTTTCAATTTCATACCTTACATGTAATAATCACCGTTATAACTTACCAATACTGCATTTGTAACTCCCGCAATACCTATAAGCTTATTGACAAAATCCGCCGAGGAATCCTTAAGTCTTACCTCAACTGTAAGTTCAATCCCATTTCTCGATACATTTTTTGATTTTATAAGATGTTTCTTAGTATAATCTTTAAGAATAGCCAATGAATTTGCTTCAGCCTTTTCGTTTTCCAAGTTTAAAACCACTATATATGGAGTTTCCGCTGTCTTTTTGTTTACGAAGATAAACAGGATAAGACCTATTAGCAGCGAGCCTATTATTACTAAGGGTATCAAGCCTACGCCCACAATAATACCTGCTGTTATAGACCAAAAAAGATATACCAGGTCCAGGGGTTCTTTAATTACAGTTCTGAAACGGACTATAGATAAGGCTCCAACCATTCCAAGCGATGTAATAAGATTTGACGACACCGCCAAAATAACAAGTGTGGTAATTAAATTCATACCGATAAGTGTGATTCCAAAGGACGAAGAATACATTACACCTGTGTAGGTTTTTTTGTAAACCATAAAAATAAACAATCCTATGACACACGAAATTCCCAAGGCCACCAATATATCAGGTATTGAAAAGGTAGCCGCTTTATTAAGATAGGTAAGTTCTAAAAGTTGATCCAACATATTAATTCTCCTTTTTATACTAATCTGGAAACTAGATATTTTGAAAATTCTGTTTCATGCCTGTTTCCGATTTGAATTGTTTGCCTGATAATTTCCGGGATGAAACCATCATATTTTATTTCAAGTATAATGGCATTGGCAGCCGGAACTGTTACAAGCATGGGGTCAAAAAGACCTTGTACCTTATTTGAGGTTTTAATGAATTTGTCAAATGTGACACGAACATTGCCTGCAGGATAAATGTAAGCCTCTCTCGTGTAATCCACAATAGTCTTTGGCCTTAAATTTTGATTGATTATTTTCGTATACAGTTCCAAAAACAAAGGATCCGGCCCTTCTTTCAAGAAATCATAACGGCCTTCTAAAACTTCATGGCACTGTTCCTTAGTTATAAAGGCGCTTTCTTTATAACATAATCTGTTTGCTTTACTCTTTTTCTCAAGCCGAATAAATGAAGCATCATCATTGTACAATCGTATCCTGAATTTTTCACGCCTGCTGAGGCCTGATAATTTCTCCATAACTGCTTTGTCAGCATAATTATCAAAATACAAACTTCTTATTTTATAACCATTCCCTTCCGCAGAATTCTTGTCTAATTGTGCTATATGCTTAAGTTTCGACGAAAGTTGCATATAGTCAGATAAATTTATATATAATTTATGTTCATGTCTGCTCTTCTCATTCATTCTTACACCTCCCTTATGTCTATAATAAACTAAAGAAATGAATTGCAGATGTTGTATATCTGAATTTTAAATGAATTTTGTCAAAATAAAAAACACATAACTCTGCTGGTAAACACCAAGTTTTGTGTTTTTTTTAAGTACATTTTTATTTTGCATATTGCTAAAAATCAGAACATACCTAACAGCCTAATCTTAAAACCGAAAATTATTTGCCTATAACTTTATTCCGCAGATTCGACAAAATTTTGCATCAGGAGCAATGTCATGACCATTGGGACATTTGAGCACAAGTGCTTCAACTGCCGGCTTTGAAGAACCGCAATACTTGCAATATTTTGTCTTTTCATTCCAGGGCTTACCGCATACACAGGTTACCGGTAT